>NZ_JBEAFH010000061.1:0-60392 GCF_040061575.1 Klebsiella sp. CB_Kp196 | reverse complement strand
CCGCCGTCTGCGAGCCGGTAGCCCGGACAGATGCGCAGCATCGCCTCCGGGAAATTCAGCCTCTCTGCGCGCTGCTCCCGGGGGCGGCGCTTAACGCGCCTTGCCCGGGCTACAGGTTCCCCGCCGTCTGCGAGCCGGTAGCCCGGACAGATGCGCAGCATCGCCTCCGGGAAATGTGCCGAAGCTGATGCTTCCCGGCTTGCGCTGCGTTTAGCCGGGCTGCAGGCGGGTTCGTAAACTCATACAGCCAAAAGAGATATACCGTTTTCTTATACTTTCAGGCCCGATATTGATCCAGCTTACGCCGAAAGTATGATGAATCATTAAAATCGTCATACTTTCCTGTCGCTGAGAAAAAGCCTTGTCTATTATCCGCACCACCCTGCTGGCGCTATTCGCCTGCGCCCCGTTGCTGGCCTGCGCCGCGTCCAATGAAATCACCACCGCCTGGCCGGTCAACGTGGGGCCGCTCAACCCGCACCTCTATACGCCCAACCAGATGTACGCCCAGAGCATGGTCTATGAGCCGCTGGTAAAGTATCAGGCGGATGGCTCGGTAAAACCCTGGCTGGCAAAAAGCTGGACCCACTCGGCGGACGGCAAAGTCTGGACCTTCACCCTGCGCGATGACGTGACATTTTCCAACGGCGAAGCGTTTGACGCCCATGCCGCCGCGGAGAACTTCCGCGTGGTGCTCGATAACCGCCAGCGCCACGCCTGGCTGGAGCTGGTCAATCAGATCGTCGAGGTCAACGCGCTCGACAAAAACCAGCTGCAAATCACCCTGAAAAGCGCCTATTACCCGTTCTTACAGGAGCTGGCGCTGCCGCGCCCTTTCCGCTTTATCGCCCCGTCGCAGTTCAAAGACAATGAGACCCTGCACGGCATTAAAGCGCCGATTGGCACCGGTCCGTGGGTGCTGAAGGAATCAAAACTCAATCAGTACGACGTGCTGGTGCGTAACGAGCGCTACTGGGGCGAAAAGCCGCAGATTGAAAAAATTACCGTCAAGGTGATCCCGGACCCGACGACCCGCGCGGTGGCCTTTGAAACCGGCGATATTGACCTGCTCTACGGCAACGAAGGGCTGCTGCCGCTCGACACCTTCGACCGCTTCAGCCACAACCCGGCCTACCGTACCCAGCTTTCCCGCCCGATAGAGACGGTGATGCTGGCGCTGAACTCCGCCAAAGCCCCCACCAACGAGCTAGCGGTACGCGAAGCGCTGAACTTTGCGGTGAATAAAAAATCGCTGATTGATAACGCCCTGTACGGCACTCAGCAGGTGGCCGATACGCTGTTCGCCCCCACCGTGCCCTATGCCGATATTGGCCTGACGCCGCGCCGGTACGATCCGCAGCAGGCGAAGGCGCTGCTGGAAAACGCGGGCTGGGTCCTGCCTGCGGGTAAGGATATTCGCGAGAAAAACGGCCTGCCGCTGCGCGTTGAGCTGTCGTTTATCGGTACCGACGCGCTAAGCAAATCGATGGCGGAAATCATTCAGGCCGATATGCGCCAGGTTGGCGTGGACGTGGCGCTGGTCGGCGAGGAAGAGAGCAGTATTTATGCCCGCCAGCGCGATGGTCGCTTCGGCATGATTTTCAACCGTACCTGGGGCGCCCCCTACGATCCGCACGCTTTTATGAGTTCGATGCGCGTACCGTCGCACGCCGATTTTCAGGCGCAGCAGGGATTAGCCGACAAACCGATTATTGATAAAGAAATCGGCGAGGTGCTGAAAACCACCGATGAAACGCGGCGTCAGGCGCTGTACAAAGACCTGCTGACCCGACTGCACAACGATGCGGTCTATCTGCCCATCAGCTACGTCTCGATGATGGTGGTCGCCAGACCGGAGCTGGGGGCGATTCCCTACGCGCCCATCGCGTCTGAAATTCCGTTTGAACAGATTAAGCCGGTGAAACCCTGATGTTACGTTACGCGATGCGGCGGGTCGCGCTGCTGATACCGATGATCTTCGCCGCCTCGGTGATTATCTTTTTAATGCTGCGCCTGGGCACCGGTGACCCGGCGCTGGACTATTTGCGCCTGTCAAACCTGCCGCCGACGCCGGAGATGGTGGCCTCAACCCGCGCGATGCTGGGGCTGGAGCGGCCGCTTATCGTCCAGTACGGCAGCTGGCTGTGGCAGGCGCTGCATCTGGATTTTGGCGTTTCGTTCGCCACCCAGCGTCCGGTGCTGGATGACATGCTGAGCTTTCTGCCCGCCACGCTGCAGCTGGCCGGCGCCGCGCTGGTGCTGATCCTCCTCACCTCCGTGCCGCTGGGCATCTGGGCGGCGCGGCACCGCGACCGTCTGCCGGATTTTATTGTGCGGATCATCGCTTTTCTCGGCGTGTCGATGCCCAACTTCTGGCTGGCTTTCCTGCTGGTGATGTTCTTTTCGGTTTATCTGCAATGGCTACCGGCGATGGGCTATGGCGGCTGGCAGCACATCATTCTGCCGGCGGTGTCGATCGCCTTTATGTCGCTGGCGATCAACGCCCGCCTGCTGCGCGCCAGCATGCTGGAAGTCGCCGGGCAGCGTCACGTAACCTGGGCCAGACTGCGCGGCCTGAACGACAGGCAAACCGAGCGCCGCCATATTCTGCGCAACGCCTCGCTGCCGATGATTACCGCCGTGGGGATGCATATCGGCGAGCTGATTGGCGGCACGATGATTATCGAGAATATCTTTGCCTGGCCCGGCGTGGGCCGCTACGCCGTCTCGGCGATTTTTAATCGCGATTATCCGGTGATTCAGTGTTTCACCCTGATGATGGTGATCGTTTTTGTGGTCTGTAACCTGATGGTTGATCTGCTGAACGCCGCGCTGGACCCGCGCATTCGCCGCCATGAAGGAGCGCGCTCGTGAACTTTTTCCTCTCTTCACGCGGGTCCGTCCGCATTTCTTTGCTTATCATCGCCCTGCTGGCGGTCATTGCGCTCACCAGCCAGTGGTGGCTGCCGTACGATCCGCAGGCGATCGATCTGCCTTCGCGCCTTCTGCCGCCCGGCAGCCAGCACTGGCTCGGTACCGATCATCTGGGGCGCGATATCTTCTCGCGTCTGCTGGCGGCGACCCGCGTATCGCTCGGCTCGGTGATGGCCTGCCTGCTGCTGGTGCTGGCGCTGGGACTCCTCGTCGGGGGCTGCGCCGGGCTTATCGGCGGCCGCGTCGATCAGGCCACCATGCGCGTCGTGGATCTGTTTATGACCTTCCCGACCTCAATCCTCTCTTTCTTTATGGTGGGGGTACTGGGAACCGGGCTGACCAACGTAATTATCGCCATCGCCCTGTCGCACTGGGCGTGGTATGCGCGGATGGTGCGCAGCCTGACAATCTCCCTGCGCCAGCGCGAATTTGTGCTCGCCGCGCGACTTTCCGGCGCGGGACACGTGCGGGTATTCGTCGACCATCTGGCCGGCGCGGTCATTCCGTCGCTGCTGGTGCTGGCGACCCTGGATATCGGGCATATGATGCTGCACGTCGCCGGGATGTCGTTTCTCGGCCTCGGCGTCACCGCGCCAACCGCCGAGTGGGGGGTGATGATTAACGACGCCCGCCAGTATATCTGGACCCAGCCGCTGCAAATGTTCTGGCCGGGACTGGCGCTGTTTATCACCGTCATGGCCTTCAATATGGTGGGCGACGCGCTGCGCGATCGCCTGGATCCTCATCTGATCGCGGAGCACGCCCACTAATGCCGCAACAAATTACACTGCAAAACATCGTCTTACAGGCCGAGCGTCCGCTGGTGCACGGCGTATCATTGACGCTCAAACGCGGGCGCGTGCTGGCGCTGGTTGGCGGCAGCGGCAGCGGAAAATCGCTAACCTGCGCGGCGGCGCTGGGCATTTTGCCTCCCGGCGTACGGCAAACGGCGGGGATGATCCTCGCCGACGGCCAGCCGGTCTCCCCTGGCGAGCTGCGCGGCAGCAAAATCGCCACCATTATGCAGAACCCGCGCAGCGCCTTTAATCCGCTGCACACCATGGCGACCCACGCGCGGGAAACCTGCCGGGCATTGGGTAAACCCGCAGACGACGCCACGCTTACGGCGGTACTGGAAGCCGTTGGGCTGGAGGAGGCGCAGCGCGTCCTGAAGCTTTATCCGTTCGAGATGAGCGGCGGCATGCTGCAGCGGATGATGATTGCCATGGCGCTGCTGTGCGAGGCGCCGTTTATCATTGCCGATGAACCCACCACCGACCTGGACGCCGTGGCCCAGGCGCGCATTCTCGATCTGCTGGCAGGTGTTATGCAAAACCGCGGGCCCGGGATGCTGCTGGTCACTCACGATATGGGCGTCGTGGCGCGGCTGGCGGACGATGTGGCGGTGATGGATAGCGGCTGCATTGTGGAACAGGGGGATGTCGAAAGCCTGTTCAACGCTCCGCAGCACAGCATCACCCGCAGCCTGGTGGCGGCGCATCTCGCCCTCTACGGACTGGAGCTGGCCTGATGACATTACTGAGCGTATCCGCGATAACCCATCAATATACCGATTCAACGGTGCTAAAAGAGGTCTCTTTGGCGCTGAAAAGCGGTGAAACCGTTGCCCTGCTGGGACGCAGCGGCTGCGGGAAAAGCACCCTGGCGCGCCTGCTCGTTGGCCTGGAATCCCCCACTCAGGGCAGCGTCTGCTGGCGGGGAGAACCGCTCTCTCGGCTCAATCACGCTAAGCAAAAGGCGTTCCGTCGGGATATTCAGATGGTGTTTCAGGACGCCATCAGCGCGGTGAATCCGCGTAAAACGGTACGCGAGATTTTGCGTGAACCCATGCGACATCTGCTGTCATTGACGAAAGCGGAACAGCTGGCCCGGGCAAGCGACATGCTCAGGGCGGTGGATCTCGATAATAGCGTGCTCGATAAGCGCCCCCCTCAGCTGAGCGGCGGACAGCTGCAGCGCGTCTGCCTGGCGCGCGCGCTGTCGGTTGAGCCGCAGCTGCTGATCCTTGATGAGGCGGTGTCTAACCTCGACCTGGTGCTCCAGGCGGGCGTCATTGGTCTGCTCAAAAAGCTCCAGCGACAGTTTGGCACCGCCTGTCTGTTCATCACCCACGACTTACGTCTGGTGGAGCGTTTTTGCCAGCGGGTGATGGTGATGGATGAGGGGCAAATCGTTGAGACGCAGGTCGTGGGCGACAAATTAACGTTTTCTTCCCACGCCGGTCGCGTGTTACAAAATGCGGTACTTCCCGCCTTTCCCGTGCGCCGTAATAAGGTTTAAAACAGATGCAACGTATCACGATTACTCTTGATGACGATTTACTCGACACGCTGGATAGCCTGAGCCAGCGCCGCGGCTATCATAATCGCTCCGAAGCCATCCGCGATATTCTGCGCGGCGCGCTGGCCCAGGAAAGCGCTCAGGAGCACGGCACCCAGGGCTTCGCGGTACTCTCCTATGTTTATGAACATGAGAAGCGCGATTTAGCCAGCCGTTTAGTTTCCACCCAGCATCACCACCACGACCTCTCCGTCGCCACCCTCCACGTACATATCAACCATGACGACTGTCTGGAAATCGCCGTGCTGAAAGGCGATATGGGCGACGTTCAGCATTTTGCCGATGACGTTATCGCCCAGCGCGGCGTGCGCCACGGCCATTTGCAGTGTTTGCCAACGGAGAAGGAGTCACCCCACTCATAGCCGTGGGATGCGATAAATGACTCTTTAACGCGCGATCGGGACTAACGCCATTATGGCGACTCGTTGGCCCATGCGCCTCGTATCGGTTTTGCCAGCAGGGCAAGAACGGCAATCATGCTGATTTCAATCGAAAACGACCAGCAAATATGTCCGAGGGTTTCGCTCCACAGCTCGTAGCCATTCAGGTTCCACAGCCACCCGGTTTCCCCGTTTAAATAGGCGGGATGCCTGAAGCCCAGCGCGGGAATGAGGAAGCCGTGCATAACGAGAGTAATAATCAGACCATAGGCCGCGCCGTACCAAAGCCGGATTTTCGGCCAGTATGCGGAAATAAAGACATAGAGAAAGGCAAAAGCAAAGCTGAACAGCCAGTGGTAAAGCATGACGGCGCCGGGGATTGTCACCCCCTGATAAACGTAGTCCAGCGAGTGTGAATTAATGCCAAGCCAGCCGAGCCAGGCGTCGATATGCGCCGCCGGGGGCGATATCTCGCCCGCCACGCGGGGCGGCATATTAGCTTCCGTTCCCGACTTCACCAGAGAGCTGATGAACCCTCCAATGAGCGTCGTCCAGATAATAACCTGAAGATTAATCCTGTTTTTCAACATAACAGCGTTCCTCTTAAATATCGCTTATACGATGGGTCACCTCAGTTTTTTCAACCAACAATCTCGCGGGAAATAGCATTTATAACGCATCCATTGCTAAGTATAGTTTGAAAAAATTTTGTTCACCCTAAGAGGGAAAAATCCCTGTATCGCCCTGATCGCAATAAACTTTCGCCTTTTCTCAACAATTAATAAACCACATGAATTATATGCTTGGTTAATCATCTCTCTTCGCGAATAATCAGGCCTCATTTAACGATCTCGTTATGGCGAGGCTCCTGCATAAACATAAGTTACCGCCCTGTTGGTATCGAGAGAGACCACTCAGGGAAATACAGGCTTCCATCGAATCAAGGTGTTGCCAAGGTAACTTCTGACGGCGTTCATGCCGGGCAGATACGTTGTGCAGTGCTAAAACCAGGACGTAGGGATCTGCCTGTGCTCATCCTGTCTTGTTCGCCCCTATGAGTGATTTTTTATAGGGAATTACACCATGTCTTCCATTCAACTGTGCGCCGCACATCAGGCTACCGCAGCGTTCGACGGCGACGCGATCGCCCAGTACATGCGTACCGATTTCATTACCCTGCCGGAACATTTCAGCGTTCATGAAGCGCGTGAGCTGTTCGTTTCTCAGCTGGCCAGCGATGAGATCCCCGGCCAGGTTTTTGTCGTCGCCGGGAAAAAACTGCGCGGCAGTTTATCGATTAAAAAGCTGCTGCAGGAGAGCGATACCGCCCAGTCCATTCGTTATTTAATGGATAGCTGCCTGTTTCGCGTCAGGCCTGACGACCCGCGGCCGCAGGTGGTCGCCGAGCTGGCCGAGCGCGGGCTCGACCTCGTGCCGGTGGTCGAAAAGGGCGAGCTGGTCGGCTGCCTGATGGAAAAAGAGATCGCGCATCTGCTGGAAGATGACGTGACCGAGGATGCTCAGCGTCAGGGCGCGACGCTGCCGCTGGAAAAGCCCTACCTGGAAACCAGCCCGTGGGCGCTGTGGAAAAAACGTTCGGTATGGCTGCTGCTGCTGTTTGTCGCCGAAGCCTATACCAGCAGCGTGTTACAGCATTTTGAGGAAGCGCTGGAGTCGGCGATTGCGCTGGCCTTTTTCATTCCGCTGTTGATTGGTACCGGCGGCAATAGCGGAACGCAGATCACCTCCACCCTCGTGCGTTCCATGGCGCTCGGCGAGGTGCGGCTGCGCGATATGGGGCGCGTAATCCGTAAAGAGGTCTCAACCTCGCTGCTGATTGCCATTACGCTCGGCCTGGCGGGCTGCCTGCGCGCCTGGATGATGGGCATCGGCATGGAGATCACCCTGATTGTCAGCCTGACGCTGGTATGCATTACCCTGTGGAGCGCGGTGGTGTCTTCGGTGATCCCCCTGACGCTCAAACGCGTCGGCATCGACCCGGCTGTAGTTTCAGCGCCGTTTATCGCCACCCTTATCGACGGTACCGGACTGATTATCTACTTCAAAATTGCCCAGTATTTCCTGGGGCTGAACTGATTATTTTGCCCGGCGGGAAGGACTTGCCGGGCTGTTTTATTCCCGCCCGAATATCCGCAATCGCATTAAGCAATCTCAGTAACTCTGGAGCAAGCCGATAAAAAGCGTGTCCTTTTTCCGTTAAGATAACTTTTCTGATATTCCTGCCGCGCTTAATCAGGTTGAAACCCAGTTCATTTTCAAGCGCACATACGCTGGTTGTTATCAACGAAGGCGCAATACTCAGCCGCTGCGATACAAAATGAACACTCCCCTCCCGAACCATAAGCATGAATATCTCCACCTGTGATTTATTCATTGCCGAAACCTCTCCAGATTAACCTTTGGCTTACGTTTTAAGTTGTCCACCGGGCAATGTCAATCGCTACAAGAAAATGCTCTCCGCATATAAATAAAATAAAGTGTGAAGCTCGCCATTCGCACATTTAATTATGCATTTCAGCCATTTCATAATTAAATAACCGACCTCACTTCGGCGTTCAGGTATGTGAAGAACATCACCACAACTCGTTGACCACAAAAACAAAATACACATACATATCAAAGCATTACAAAAAACATTCATCTTGCATGAATGTATGGCACACGCCATGCAATTACCTCCACGTAATCAACACTGGAGATAGTTAAATGACGTACAAAATTTTACTCCCGCAGGAAATCATGGCAGAAGGGAGAGAATATCTGGAAAGCCGCGGTTATCAACTGATTAACGGCTCAGGGATGGAAGAAGAAGATATCATTCGCGACATCGTCGATTGCGACGGTATTATCGTCCGCCTTTCAAAAATGTCCGACCGCGTATTTGAAGCGGCTAAAAAGCTGAAAGTCGTTGCGCGTCACGGTGCCGGTTACGATACGGTCGATCTGGCGTCGGCTAAACGTCACGGCGTCGTCGTATTAAATGCGCCAATTGCTAACAGCATGTCCGTTGCCGAACTGGCCATATTTTATATGCTGCACTGCTCGCGTAATTTCAAGCTGGTACAGGAAAAGATGCTTGAAGATTATTACTGGGCAAAACTGCGCACGCCAAAAGTGGAGCTGGATGGAAAAATGCTGGGTTTAATTGGCGTCGGGAATATCGGTTCACGCGTGGCAATCAAAGCGCTGCATGGCTTTAATATGAAAGTTATCGCCTATGACCCGTATAAAACCCAGCAGCAGATCCCCGAAGGCGTAGAGCTTACCAACGATTTTAACCGTATTTTCAAAGAGAGCGACTTCGTTTCTCTGCACTGTCCGACGACGGCGGAAACCACCGATTTTGTCGGAGAGAAACAGTTTTCCATGATGAAGCCTACCGCCTATTTCATTAATACCGCACGCGGAAAGCTGGTTGATGAAAAAGCGCTGTATCACGCCTTGAGCACCCACGCTATCGCCGGGGCGGGCGTGGATGTTTTAAAGAAAGAGCCGTTTGATGCCAACGACCCGATTTTCTCGCTAAGCAATATCGTGATTGCCCCGCATATTGGCGCCGCCACCATTGAAGCGACCGACAGAGCCTCGCTCCATTCCGCGATTGGCATTGATGAAGTCTTATCCGGTAAGAAACCGTCCTGGCCGGTCCCGGGTTTTTAAGGAGAAAAAAATGACTATTGGTAACCGTATTTTTTTAAAGCGTCCGACCTGCAGCGTCGATCTTCTTAAAGAATTTGAACAGCTCCCGGCGGCGAATATTGCTGACACCATGAACCGTATTGCCGTTCTGGGTAACGGCATTAAACGTATCTCTTCGCCGAAAAAGCCGATTATGGCGGGGTTCGCCATCACCGTGAAAGTCCGCGCGGGCGATAACCTGATGCTGCACGCCGCGCTGGATATGGCGGGTGAGAACGATGTGATTGTCGTCTCCAACGAAGGCGACCGTTCGCGGGCATTAATGGGCGAAATCATGGTGGCCTATGCCCACTGCATGAAAAAAATCGCCGGTATCGTGCTGGACGGGCCTATCCGCGATATCGATGCGCTGTCGGTTCTCGATTTTCCGCTGTTCGCTACCGGCTCCAACCCGGCAGGCCCGTTTAAACAAGGTCCAGGGGAGGTAAACACGCCGATCGCCGTTGGCGGCGTCGCGGTTTGTCCGGGCGACCTGATCGTCGGCGATGCGGATGGCGTGATTGTTATTCCCCTCGGCGACGCAGAAGCCGTACTGAATAAAGCCAAAGAGTATGCAAAATTCGATGCCAGCAAAGTAGAGGCCGCCAAAAACGGCACCGCGAATCGCCTTTGGGTCAAAAAATCACTGGATGAGACCGGCGTTGAGTTTATCGACGACATGTATCGTTAATTTGATTAAATAATATCAGGCCGCGGTGCCCTGACGGGCCGTGGCTTTAAAGCAAAGGTAATAAAAATGCTTTATTTAAAACTCTTGCCCATTATCTTTTTCCCCGTTTTATTTTGGATAATACCGCACCCGGAAGGCGTCTCCGCACCGACCTGGCATATGGTTGGCATCTATCTGGCGATGCTGTGCGGGCTGGTTTTGCGCCCGTTTACCGATGCGGTCATTATGCTGATTATTCTCGGGTTTGCCTCTCTGGTTCTCGACCCCGCTCCCCTGTTTGCCGGTTTTGGCAGCCCTATGGTCTGGTTTATTATCAGCGCCTTTATTATTTGCAAAGCGTTTGTTATTACCGGACTGGGTAAACGTATCGCCTATCTTCTGCTAAAACGCTATGGAAAAAATACCCTCACCCTGGGTTATTTGATGATGGTGACGGATACCGTACTGGCCCCGGCAACGGGTTCAAATATGTCCCGTTCGGGAGGCATTACCTATCCCATCTTCAGGAACATCGCCGAAGCGCTGGGCTCGAAGCCCGACGACGGTAGCCGCAAAATCGGCGCCTATCTGACCATCCTGATGTACGTCGTCTCAATGGGAACCTCCAGCCTGTTTCTGACGGGGATGGCGACCAACTCAATTACCGTCTCGCTGGCCAACGAGATCATGAAGGTGAATCTCGAATGGATGACCTGGTTTAAAGCCGCCGTGGTGCCAGCCGGACTGGTGCTGCTGCTCGCGCCGTGGATACTGTATAAAATCTACGCGCCGGAACTGAAAGTTATCGATAACGTCAATGAAATTGCCGAGAAGGGCTTGCGTGAGCTGGGTCCGGTAAAACGTGAAGAGAAGCTGCTGATCGTGTTCTTTGTCCTGGGCGTGCTCGGCTGGATGACGGGTTCCATCACCGGCATCGCCTTTATTCCCGTCGGCCTGGCGTTCCTCGCCTGTCTGCTGCTTTTCGGCGTGCTGAGCTGGAATGACGTGGTGAGCGAAAAATCGGCCTGGCAGACCTTCGTCTGGTATGGCGCGTTTTATGGCTGTGCGGTTGCCCTATCAAAAGGCGGGTTCTACGTCTTTCTGGTGGACGTTATCAAAAACTATCTCGACCTGTCGCATCTCAATGAAATCAGCGCGATTGCCGTGCTGGTCTTTATCAGCCTTGCCGTCCGCTATTTCTTTGTCTCGAACAGCGCGTTCGTCGTCTCTTTCTATCCGGTACTCTTTACCCTGGGAATGACGACCCAGGCGCACCCGATGTACGTGGCGCTTTCTCTGGCTTTCTCCGCAGGCTATGGCGCACTGCTGACGCACTACGGCAACGGCGCGGGCGTATTTACGTTCTCCAGCGGCTACGTCCCGCAAAAAACGTTCTGGATGTTGGGCACCATCATGGTGGTGGTCAACGTATTAATCTTCTTCCTGATCGGTATTCCTTACTGGAAGTTTATCGGCATTTAACAGGAGCATAAAATGAAACTGGATATTCTGATTAAAAACGGTCTGGTCGCCGATCTCGAAGGTCATGATTATATTAATCGTAATATTGGCGTTATCGGCGATCGCATCGTGGACTTAAATACCGTTGACGATTTGCAGGCCGAAACGGTGATTGATGCCGCGGGTTGTATCGTGCTGCCTGGCTTAATCGACTTCCATGGTCATGTTTTTCACGGCGGGACTGCCATCAGCGTCAACCCTGACATCGTATGCTTGCCCAACGGGGTCACCAGCATGGTCGATGCCGGCAGCAGCGGCTGGGTGAATTATCAGCTTTTTCGCAATAGCGTGATTCATCCTGCCATGGTGAAAATCAAAAGCTATTTGAACGTGGTCAACGTCGGGCTTTCCACCCTCGGGGGCGGGCCGACCGGGTATCTGGAAAATACCAATCCGGCGAATTACAACGAGGAGAAAATCGCCCAAACGCTGAATAGCAACAGAGACAATATTCTGGGATTGAAACTACGCTACAGCCAGGATATCGCCAAAGGGAAACAGTACGCCAGCGACCCTCTTCTCTCTACCGTCTCCCTGGCGCGTAAACTGGATACCACGATTTGCGTTCACGTCACGGACTCTCTTCTCTGCGCCGATGAACTGATCCGCTATTTTAATGCCGATGATATTTACGCCCACTGCTTCCACGGTACCGGCCACTCGATTCTCGATGAACAGGGCGAGGTCTATGCGGCAATAAAAGAGGCGCAGACCAGAGGGGTTATCTTCGACTGTTCAAACGGCGTGGCCCACTTTGATTTTCACGTTGCCAGAACCGCCATGGAGCAGGGATTTTATCCCGATATCATCAGCACCGATCTCACCCTGAGAAATAGCTTACGGACGGATAAGGTCTACAGTCTGCTCCACGTCATGTCGAAATATCTCAACATGGGAATGTCCTTCTTCGATATCGTTCGCGCGGTAACCGCCACGCCGGCCCGCTTAATGAAAATGCAGGGACAAATTGGTACCCTGGCGCCCGGCGCTTTTGCTGATATTTCCATTGTTAAGCTGCGAAAAGAGAACGTCATTTTTGAAGATACCCACGGGGTCAAACTCGAAGGTGACCGTTATATCGATAACTGCGCTACCTTATGCAACGGTCAAATTGTCTACCGCCGCCTGCGTTTCTAATCACTAATGACATAGCCTTACGCATTTGCTATGCGTAAGGCTTTTATTCTTAATATCGTATTATATGACCACCCTCATTGATTCTCCCTGTGCTCGCCATATAATAAACATTGCAAACCCAGAACACCTGAGCGAACAATATATGAAGAATAATGAAATTGTCATTTTTTCAGTTTCCAAAACAATAACCCAACGCATCATGAATGTTCTTATTGAGAGGAAGCTCGATGTTCCGGTATATGAATTTCGTTATTCTGACGTTCTCGATAAAGCGAATGAAATGATCCAGTCCGGCGCTAAGATAATTATTAGCCGAGGCGGCACCGCCGCCCTCCTGCGTAACAATATTAGTATCCCGGTCATTGAGATCGCCCATGATTTTCACGGCGTTTATCGCATTTTACAACAGGCCAAAATCAAATCACAAAAAATCGCCGCGGTTGGTTTCCCCCAATTTTGTAATGCCTTACGTCATTATCAGAACATGACTAACGAAGAGTTTAAAATTTGCCAGGTATACAACCACAATGATATTGAAAACGTTATAAAAAATCTTTCAGAGAACGATTACCATACGGTCATCGGCGGCCTTACGGTTGCTGAAATGGCTAAAAAATATAATCTCAATGCTATTATGGGAGACACCGATAATATTTCGATTGAGCAGGCCATCAATGAAGCCTATAGCCTATTAAAATATCTCAACCGAGAAAATACCAAGCTCATCATGAGCCACGCCGCGCTGAATCAAGCACGTGAGGGCATCATGTGTATTGATCAGTTGGGTGAGATCATAAATATTAATGCTATCGGCCTGAGCTTATTCCAGTGTCATGTCGGAGATAAAATATTCAAAAAAGAGGCATTTAAAGATATTTACCCCAGTATTATTAACGAATTAGACATTAAAGAACAGGCTATTGATATTAACGGCCAAAGTATTTACATTTCCATACGTCATTTCTCCAACCGCCAAACATCTTATAGCATTATTACAGGATTAAACCAGGAGAGTTCACTTTGGCAAAATAGTATCAGCAAAAAAAGTAAACTCCGCGGTTTTTCCACAACCTGGTCTTTCGACGACATTATTGGCCAGTCTCCGGCGATACGCGATGTAATAAAAAAAGCTAAACTGTGCGCCCGCCACGAACTTCCCATTCATATTTTGGGCGATACCGGCACAGGTAAAGAGCTTTTCGCTCAGAGTATTCATAACCATAGCGCCAGAAGCCACGGCCCTTTTATCGCGATTAACTGCGCGGCCATTCCCGAGAGCATTCTGGAAAGTGAACTCTTTGGCTATGCCGACGGCGCATTTACCAGCGCGCGCAAGGGCGGAAAACCGGGGGTGTTTGAAATGGCGATGAACGGCACGGTGTTTATCGATGAAATCAGCGAAGCGCCGTTATCGGTACAGGTTAAGCTGCTGCGCGTGTTACAAGAGAAGCAATTCTCTCGTCTCGGCGGCGATACGCTGATCACCGCCGATTTTCGCCTGATCACCGCCAGCAATAAAGATCTGCGCCAGCTCGTCGCCAGCGGTGAGTTCAGGCAGGATCTGTACTATAGAATCAATATTCTTGAGTTGAGTCTACCGGCCTTACGCCAACGACCGGGCGATATCATGTTGTTGATTCAGCACCTGCTTTATCAGCAAGGTAAGCAAATCACATTTACCCCCGACGCGGTGGATTTTTTGCATCGCTATAGCTGGCCTGGCAACATTCGTGAACTTCAGGCGGTTATCTACCGGCTCATCGTCCTGCTGGACATCGATCGAGTGAGCAAAGACGTTTTGCTGCAGATCGGTCAAATTTCACCGGATGACGCCAACGAGAGCTCTCACTTCCCGGCCGCGGGCGTGGCATCAGATGAAACCGATTTATTAAAGAAACAAGAGAAACGGCTGATTAGCCATATCATAGAAAAAACCGACGGGGACAGAACCAAAGCGTCGGTGATGCTCGGCATCAGCCCCACGACCCTGTGGCGCAAATTAAAGCAGCACAATATCAGCGGATAAGGCGGAGCCGGGTCCGCTGATACAGAGCAGGCGGTTATTTCTGTTCCGCTAAAGCCTGCGCGCATGCCCAGGCTGACGCCCACGCCCACTGGAAGTTATAGCCTCCCAGCCAGCCGGTGACGTCCATCACTTCGCCGATAAAGTACAGACCGGGCACCTTGCGGGCCTCCATGGTGCGCGAAGAGAGTTCGTTGGTGTCGACACCGCCGAGGGTCACTTCCGCCGTGCGATAGCCTTCGGTGCCATTCGGCTGGACGCGCCACGCGGTCAGCGTCTCAACCAGCGCCTGCTGCTCGCGAACGTTTAGCTGTTTCAGGGTGACGTCCGGCAGCTGCCCCAGCTGCTGCAGGCACTCAACCAGCCGCTTTGGCAGCTGTATTGCCAGGGTGTTCTTCAGGCTCTGATTGGGATGCGCCGCGCGCTGCTCGTTAAGGAAGTCATCAAGATGGCAATCCGGCAGCAGATTGATGCTGACGAACTCTCCCGGCTGCCAGTAGCTGGAAATTTGCAGTACCGCCGGCCCGGACAGCCCGCGGTGGGTAAAGAGCAGATTTTCCCGGAAGACGGTCCCGTTTTCTGCCGTGATGGTGGACGGCACCGACACCCCGGAAAGCACCTGCAGCTGTTCGAGCAGCGGCTTATGCAAGGTAAACGGCACCAGGCCCGCGCGGGTCGGCAGCACCTTCAGGCCAAACTGCTCGGCGAGCTTATAGCCAAACGGCGAGGCGCCCAGGCCGGGCATGGATAATCCGCCGGAGGCAACCACCAGCTTTTTCGCCGCCACCGTCTCGCCGTTAAGCTGTAGCGTATAGCCCTCATCATCCCGCTCTACGCTGATAATTTCGCTACGCAGGCGAATGTGTACGCCGCCTTTTTCGCACTCGGCCAGCAGCAGGTTAACGATTTGCTCGGCGGAATCATCGCAGAAAAGCTGGCCCAGGGTTTTCTCATGCCAGGCGATACCGTGTTTGCTAACCAGATCGATAAAGTCCCACTGGGTGTAGCGCGCCAGCGCAGATTTGCAAAAATGCGGGTTTTGGCTGAGATATGCCGCGGGTTCGATATACATGTTAGTAAAGTTGCAGCGGCCACCGCCAGACATCAGGATCTTCCGCCCGGGCTTTTTGCCGTTATCGAGCAGCAGCACCCGACAGCCTGCCTGCCCCGCCTGCGCTGCACAAAACATTCCCGCCGCTCCGGCGCCGATTACGATGGCATCAAACCTTTCCACACAACATTCCTCATATCCCGATTGTCGGGAATTGTAAATTTTTCATTCTGGTCGCACCAGACTGAAAAAAACAGATTTGCGTACCTCATTGAAAGATATAGGAATACTCCCAACAAGGTAAAACTTAAACAGGAAGAAAATCAAAAAAAGTCTATATTTCACTTTGCCCGCGCCGCGAAAGTCACTGATAATGCGCCGCGTTCATGTCCTCAAAATGGCGTAACGTCCTATGGTACATTTATTTGCCGGTCTGGATTTACATACCGGGTTACTATTATTGCTTGCTCTGGCTTTCGTGCTTTTTTACGAAGCGATCAATGGTTTTCATGATACCGCAAACGCGGTTGCAACGGTGATTTACACTCGCGCAATGCGGTCGCAGCTTGCTGTGGCGATGGCGGCTCTTTTTAACTTCTTCGGCGTTCTGTTGGGCGGTCTCAGCGTAGCCTATGCCATCGTGCATATGTTGCCGACCGACCTGCTGCTTAACATGGGTTCAGCACATGGTCTCGCCATGGTCTTTTCCATGCTGCTGGCGGCAATTATCTGGAACCTCGGCACCTGGTACTTCGGCCTTCCGGCCTCCAGCTCGCACACCCTGATCGGCGCGATCATCGGTATTGGTTTAACCAATGCCCTGATGACCGGTACGTCGGTGGTGGACGCGCTGAACATCCCGAAAGTCATGGGTATTTTTGGCTCGCTGATCGTCTCGCCAATCGTTGGCCTGGTCGTAGCGGGCGGCCTGATTTTCATTCTGCGTCGCTACTGGAGCGGAACCAAAAAACGCGCCCGTATCCACCTGACTCCAGCCGAGCGTGAAAAGAAAGACGGCAAGAAAAAGCCGCCGTTCTGGACGCGTATTGCGCTGATTCTGTCCGCCATTGGCGTCGCGTTCTCCCACGGCGCGAACGATGGTCAGAAAGGCATTGGCCTGGTGATGCTGGTGCTGATCGGCGTGGCTCCGGCTGGCTTCGTGGTCAATATGAACGCTTCCGGCTACGAAATCACCCGTACCCGCGATGCGGTCAACAACGTGGAAACCTTCTTCCAGCAGCGTCCTGAGCTGTTGAAAAAAGCGACCGGCGCCGAGCAGCTCATCCCGTCTCCGGACGCAGGGGCTGCCGCAAACGGCGAGTTCCACTGCCACCCGGCAAACACCATCAACGCGCTTGACCGCGTGAAGACGATGCTGACCGGTACCGAAAGCTACGACACGCTCTCCGTGGAACAGCGTAGCCATCTGCGCCGTATTATGCTCTGCATCTCCGACACCACTGACAAAGTGGCTAAGCTGCCGGAAGTGAATGCTGACGATAAGCGTCTGCTGAAGAAGCTGAAAACCGACATGCTGAGCACCATCGAGTACGCGCCAATCTGGATTATTATGGCGGTTGCGCTGGCGCTGGGTATCGGCACCATGATCGGCTGGCGTCGCGTGGCGACCACCATCGGCGAGAAAATCGGTAAGAAAGGGATGACCTACGCACAAGGTATGTCAGCTCAGATGACCGCCGCCGTATCGATTGGTCTGGCGAGCTATACCGGTATGCCGGTTTCCACCACCCACGTGCTCTCCTCCTCGGTAGCGGGGACGATGCTCGTTGATGGCGGCGGTCTGCAGAAGAAAACCGTCACCAGCATCCTGATGGCCTGGGTACTGACCCTGCCCGCGGCGATTCTGCTGTCCGGCGCGCTGTACTGGCTCTCGCTGCAGATTATCTAAGCGAATATCAGAAACAAGAAAGATAAACGGGTCAGGAAACTGGCCCGTTTTTTTTGTATCGTGAAGCTAGTGCCAGATAGCCAGAGCAATCATGCTGACCACCACCAGGCCGCATAGCGCGCTGGTGAGAATAAACTGCCGACGAACCCGCTCGCAGCGGCGGATAAATTCATCGTCGTGGTGATCGCGGTAGCGCTGGGCGTAGATGTACCACACCAGGCGCACCTGTTTGCCGGGCTGCCCGTGCGACGTAAAAAAACCGCCGCCGTCGACATATTGATAGAGCAAAGGGTCACAACCACGTAGCACAACAAGCAATGCACGCAGCGACGAGAAGTAGCGTGCCATATTCACTACACATACGATACACAGGGCCCAAAACAGCGCAACAGTGCTGATCATACCTCCTCCCCGGCGACCCGTCCTCGGAGGCTCCCTCCGGGACTACCGCTCCCCAATATCAAACCGACTGTACTGTGAAAGAGTGCGATTCCGATCACGTTTATTTATCCGACCGGCTCATTAAATAGTGTAGGAGATCAGTTAATTTTTTTACCACAACGTTAATCATTATCAATGCATAAGTCGGATATATTTGTTTAACTATTCGCTGAACAAGGTGGATTGACGGATCGCGAGGGGCGCTATAAGGTAGAAATATCTTCTACAATTAGGTCCTTAAGGACTCCCCCCCGCGAATGTAGCACGCAGGACGCGGGCGAAGCGGCAGCGCTGGCTGTCAGGTCCAACGGTCATCGACAACTTATGGAAGGAGTAACACCATGGCTTACAAACATATTCTTATTGCAGTAGACCTGTCCCCGGAAAGCAAAGTACTGGTAGAAAAAGCCGTTTCTATGGCCCGCCCCTACAATGCAAAAGTTTCCCTGATCCACGTGGATGTGAATTACTCCGATCTCTACACCGGCCTTATTGACGTCAATCTGGGCGACATGCAGAAACGCATCTCCGAAGAGACTCACCACGCGTTAAGCGAGCTGTCCACCAACGCGGGCTATCCGATCACTGAGACCCTGAGCGGCAGCGGCGATCTCGGCCAGGTGCTGGTTGATGCGATTAAAAAGTATGATATGGACCTCGTGGTTTGCGGTCACCATCAGGACTTCTGGAGCAAACTGATGTCCTCGGCTCGTCAGCTCATCAACACCGTTCACGTGGATATGCTGATTGTCCCGCTGCGCGACGAAGAAGACGAATAACAGGCCGTTACTTCATTTCGCTGATGACCAACGCCCGCCAACGCGGGCGTTTTTATTTCCCCCACCCGCCGCAAAAAGCATATAAATCCAAATAATCGCCACAATGCCAGGTTGATCAACCATTTCAAAAGCAATATAGCCATATAATAATTCGCCAAAATAGATAAACATCATATCATTACGCAAAATTAACCTTTTTCAGCGCGTTTTGGCATACGCGTTCATACTTTTCCGGACAGGACTTAAAGGCGAAGAAAGATGAATTCAACCGCACCGACAGGCTTGCTGCAGCAACCTCGCCCATTCTTCATGATCTTCTTTGTGGAACTATGGGAGCGATTTGGCTATTACGGCGTTCAGGGGATCCTGGCCGTTTTCTTTGTTAAACAGCTCGGTTTTTCTCAGGAGCAGGCGTTTATTACCTTTGGCGCGTTTGCCGCGCTGGTATATGGCCTTATCTCCATCGGCGGCTATGTTGGCGATCACCTGCTGGGTACGAAACGTACGCTGGTTCTGGGCGCGATTGTGCTTGCCGCAGGCTACTTTATGACCGGCCTGTCGCTGCTCAAACCCAATCTGATTTTCATCGCGCTGGGGACCATTGCGGTGGGTAACGGCCTGTTTAAAGCTAACCCGGCGAGCCTGCTGTCCAAATGCTATCCGCCAAAAGATGCCCGCCTGGATGGCGCCTTCACGCTGTTTTATATGTCGATCAATATCGGTTCGCTGCTGTCGCTGTCGCTGGCGCCGGTGATTGCCGACAAGTTCGGCTATGCGGTAACCTACAACCTGTGCGGCGCCGGTCTGATCGTCGCCCTGCTGGTTTACTTCGCCTGTCGGGGTATGGTGAAAGATATCGGCTCTGAGCCGGACCACAAACCGCTGAGCCTGCGCAATTTACTGTACGTGCTGGCCGGTACGGTGGTCATGATTTTTCTCTGCGCCTGGCTAATGCATAATGTCAAAATCGCCAATCTGGTGCTGATTATCCTCTCAGTGGTGGTGACGATTTTCTTCTTCCGCGAGGCCTTCAAGCTGGATAAAACCGGGCGCAACAAAATGTTCGTCGCCTTTATCCTGATGCTGGAAGCGGTGCTGTTTTATATTCTGTACGCGCAGATGCCCACCTCGCTCAACTTCTTTGCTATCAATAACGTTCACCATGAAATACTTGGTTTCGCGATTAACCCGGTGAGCTTTCAGGCGCTAAACCCGTTCTGGGTGGTGGTGGCCAGCCCGATCCTCGCCGCTATCTACACGCGTTTGGGCAATAAGGGCAAAGACCTGACTATGCCGATGAAGTTTACCCTTGGCATGTTCCTGTGCGCGCTGGGCTTTCTCACGGCCGCCGCGGCGGGAATGTGGTTTGCCGATGCCCAGGGGCTGACCTCACCGTGGTTTATCGTGCTGGTCTATCTGTTCCAGAGTCTGGGGGAACTGCTGATTAGCGCCCTGGGGCTGGCGATGGTTGCCGCGCTGGTGCCGCAGCATCTGATGGGCTTTATTCTTGGGATGTGGTTTTTAACCCAGGCGGCCGCGTTCCTGCTGGGCGGCTACGTGGCGACCTTTACCGCCGTACCGGATAATATTACCGACCCGCTACAGACGCTGCCGATTTATACCGATGTCTTCAGCAAAATTGGCCTGGTGACCCTGGGCGTAACGGTGGTCATGGCGATCATGGTGCCGTGGCTGAACAGGATGATTAATACAAAAAGCGCGTAAAAACGGTGCGGTCGACGAGGTTTCCCGGATTGCGGCTAACGCCTTATCCGGGCTACAGCCCCCCCAGATCGCAAGAACCCGTAGCCCGGGCAGGCGTATCGCGCCGCCCCGGGAACAGAGCGCAGAGTGGCAGAATTTCCCGGAGGCGATGCTGCGCATCTGTTCGGGCTACCAGACCCGCAGACGGCGGTGAACCCGTAGCCCGGGCAGGCGCAACGCGCCGCCCTCGGGGAAAGGTCCCTGACGCAGGTTGCTTACCCCTGCGGCTCAACCGCCGTTCCGGCATAGATATCAAACCGGTGGCCTTTGGTCACCACCGCGTTAGGCGTCGCCACATCCGCCAGCGGCGGCGCGTAGTCCGGGCGCTTAACCACCACCCGTTTGGTCGCCAGCTGACGCGCCGGCGCCAGCAGACCGTCGGCGTCTAAATCCGGCCCCACCAGCGACTGAAATACCCGCATCTCTTTCTTCACCAGCGCGCTTTTCTGCTTATGCGGAAACATCGGGTCGAGATAGACCACCTGCGGACGCGGGGTGATATCGGTCAGCGCCGTCAGGCTGGACGCGTGAATCAGCCGCAGACGCTCCTGCAACCAGGGGCCGATTTCAGCGTCGGCGTAGCCGCGCGCCAGGCCATCGTCGAGCAGCGCGGCAACCACCGGGTTACGCTCCAGCATCCGCACGCGACAGCCCACGGAGGCAAGAACAAAGGCATCCCTTCCCAGACCGGCGGTCGCATCGACCACATCCGGCAGATAGTCGCCTTTGATTCCCACCGCTTTCGCCACCGCCTCGCCACGGCCGCCGCCGAACCTGCGCCGATGGGCCATGGTCCCGCCGACAAAATCAACAAAGATGCCGCCAAGCTTCGGTTCATCGCGCTTGCGCAGCTCAAGATGCGCCGGCGTCATCACCAGCGCCATCGGGTTGTCCTCATCCTGCTCCAGCCCCCAGCGGTCAGCCAGAACAGATAAGGCGCCGTCTCCGGCGCCCGTTTCATCAATTAAACAAATTTTCACAACAGGATTAACTCTTAATGCCGTAATGCTCAAGCATCGCGTCCAGCTGCGGCTCGCGACCGCGGAAGCGTTTGAACAGGACCATTGGCTCTTCCGAACCGCCGCGGCTAAGGATGTTGTCGAGGAACGACTGGCCGGTTTCGCGATTGAAGATACCCTCCTCTTCGAAGCGCGAGAAGGCATCCGCCGCCAGGACGTCGGCCCACAGATAGCTGTAATAACCCGCTGCGTATCCGCCGGCGAAAATATGGCTGAAGGCGTGCGGGAAACGGCCCCACGACGGCCCGGGGATCAGCGCCACCTGCTGCTTAATTTCCGCCAGCGTTTCGAGGATTTTCGCGCCCTGCTGCGGGCTGAACTCCGCATGCAGGCGGAAGTCGAACAGGCCGAACTCCAGCTGGCGCAGAATAAACATCGCCGCCTGGTAGTTCTTCGCCGCCAGCATTTTCTCCAGCAATTCCTGCGGCAGCGGCTCGCCGGTTTCATAGTGGCCGGAGATAAAGGCCAGCGCTTCCGGCTCCCAGCACCAGTTTTCCATAAACTGGCTCGGCAGCTCGACCGCATCCCACGGTACCCCGCTGATGCCGGACACGCCGGCGGTGTCGATACGGGTCAGCATATGGTGCAGACCGTGGCCAAACTCGTGGAACAGGGTGATCACTTCATCGTGGGTGAACAGCGCCGGCTTACCGTTGACGGGACGGTTAAAGTTACAGGTCAGATAAGCGACCGGCTTTTGCAGCGAGCCGTCAAGCTTGCGCATCTGGCCAACGCAGTCATCCATCCATGCCCCGCCGCGTTTATGTTCGCGAGCGTAGAGATCGAGATAGAAGCTACCGCGTAGTTCATTTTTTTCATCGTACAGTTCGAAGAAGCGCACTTCCGGATGCCAGACGTCCACATCGGTACGCTCTTTCGCGGTAATACCGTAAATACGCTTAACCACCTCGAACAGGCCGTTAACCGCTTTGTTTTCCGGGAAGTAGGGGCGCAGCTGTTCATCGCTGATGCTGTAAAGATGCTGCTTCTGTTTTTCGCTGTAGTAAGCGATATCCCACGGCTGCAGTTCATCCACGCCGAATTCGGCTTTGGCGAAGGCGCGCAGCTGGGCCAGCTCTTTCTCACCCTGCGGACGGGCGCGTTTCGCCAGGTCGGTCAGGAAGTCGAGCACCTGCTGCGGATTTTCGGCCATTTTGGTCGCCAGCGACTTGTCGGCAAAGCTGTCAAAGCCCAGCAGCTGCGCCAGCTCGTGGCGCAGGGCGAGGATTTCCGCCATTACCGGGCTGTTGTCCCATTTTCCGGCGTTCGGCCCCTGGTCGGAGGCGCGGGTGGAATAGGCGCGATACAGCTCTTCACGCAGCGCCTGATTGTCGCAGTAGGTCATTACCGGCAGATAGCTCGGGATATCCAGGGTCAGCAGAAACCCTTCCTGCTCTTTGGCTTCAGCCTGGGCTTTCGCTGCGGCAAGCGCGCTTTCCGGCATGCCGGAGAGCTCAGATTCATCGGTGACCAGCTTGGTCCAGCCCATGGTCGCGTCGAGCACGTTGTTGCTGTACTGATTGCCCAGCTCGGAGAGGCGGGCGGCGATTTCGCCGTAGCGTTTCTGCTGCTCTTTCGCCAGGCCAATACCGGAGAGTTCAAAATCGCGCAGCGCGTTATCCACCGCTTTTTTCTGCGCGGTATTCAGGGTGGCGTAATGGTCGCCGTCGCGCAGGTCGCGGTACGCTTTGTACAGGCCTTCATGCTGCCCAACCCAGGTGCTGTACTCCGAAAGCAGCGGCAGGGTCTGCTCGTAGGCTTCGCGCAGTTCCGGACTGTTTTTGACCGAGTTCAGGTGGCTGACCGGGGAAAAAATACGCCCCAGCACGTCGTCTACTTCCGCCAGCGGCTGGCAAAGATTTTCCCAGGTATACGGCGCCCCTTGCGCCACCGCGCGCTCTACCGCCGCCCGGCAATCATCCAGCGCTTTAGTGACCGCGGGGACCACGTGCTCGGGTTTGATGGCAGAGAATGGCGGTAATGAAAAAGGCGTCAGTAATGGATTGGTCATATGCGCAGTCCTGTTGAATTGGGTGAATGAAGCGCGCGTCCGGCGCTATAGCATGAGATCTAGAATGGGGGATAGTTTGCTGAATTTCAATGTCAGGCGCCGCGCGCAGGCGGGTATTACTGCGATAAGTCTGGCCGTTGTGGCCAGAGCGCATAAAAAAGCCGGGTTCGCCTCGCGGCGACCCGGCCCGTTTTATGCGGACAAGCAGCTTATACCACCATCCCCAGCAGCAGACAGCCTACCAGGCCGCACACTGAGATAATGGTTTCCAGCACCGACCACGACTTAATGGTCTCGCCGATGGTCAGGTTGAAGTATTCCTTAAACAGCCAGAAGCCCGGGTCGTTAACGTGGGAGAAGATAACGCTGCCGGAGCCAACGGCGATCACCATCAGTTCCGGGCTCACGCCGGTGGTGGCGATCAGCGGCGCGGCGATACCGCCCGCGGTGATCGCCGCAACGGTGGCGGAACCCAGCGCGATACGCAGTACCGCAGCAATCGACCATGCCATAAACAGCGGGGACATATTGGATTCATGCATGATAGAAGCAATGTATTTATCCATGCCGCTATCGACCAGCACCTGCTTGAAGGCGCCGCCGCCGCCGATGATCAGCAGCATCATGGCGATAATTTTGATCGAAGAGGTCAGCGTATCGTTAATCTGCTCCATGGAACGACCGCGGTTAAGACCGAAGGTGAACATGGCGATCAGGACCGCGATCAGCGTGGCCATGACCGGGTCGCCGAAGAATTCCGCGATCGGCAGGAAGGCATGACCTTTCGGCAGAACCATTTCGGCCACGGCGCGCATGGCCATCAGAATAACCGGCACCAGAGAGGTCCAGACGCTGACGCCGAAGCCCGGCATCTCTTCCTCAGTGAACGTTTTCGGGTTATGCAGGCCTTCCGGAATCGGCTTATCGATACCTTTCAGGAAGCGTGCGTAAACCGGCCCCGCAAGGATAACCGTCGGGATCGCCAGAATCGTACCGAACAGCAGGGTTTTACCCATGTCGGCATGGAAAATAGTGGCAATGGCCGTCGGGCCCGGGTGCGGAGGCAGGAAACCGTGCGTGACGGAGAGCGCGGCCGCCATCGGGACGCCGATATAGAGCAGCGGGATACCGGCGGATGCGGCGATGGTAAAGACCAGCGGCAGCATCAGTACGAAGCCCACTTCATAGAACAGGGCGAAGCCGACGGTAAAGCCGGTGAGCACAACCGCCCATTGAATATGTTGTTTACCAAATTTGGCAATCAGCGTGGTGGCGATACGCTGCGCACCGCCGCAGTCCGCCAGCATTTTACCGAGCATCGCGCCGAAGCCCATGATCAGCGCGAGGCTGCCGAGGGTTCCCCCAACGCCGTTTTTGATGGAGACGATAACTTTATCCAGAGGCATACCCTGCATGAGCCCGACGGCAAGTGCCACCAGAACCAGAGCGATAAACCCGTTCAGCTTGAAACGGATCATCAGCAACAATAACAGGGCAACCCCGATAGCAACGATGACTAATGGCATGATTTACCTGGCCTTAATTTGTTATGGGTAACGTCATAGTTTCAACATTGACTTCATCCGTTCCGACCGGAACAAAAAATGTCTGACGCCGTAGAAGCTGGCTTTATCCTTACCCAGAGAAAGGATAGCTGGCTATTTTTTTATCTGTGGCGCCTCAAGTGAATGATACGGGTAACATATGAAGTTTGAGAATCACCTGGGCGGTGAAAATTTCAAATATGAGACTTAAGTCATACTCTTTCCCGGGTTTCTGCCGGGTCGCTTAGCGGGAAATGTTGCGCGGTAACATGAGGGGAGTCGCCCGGCCGCGAAAAGGCAGCCGGGCGGGGAAATCAGTAGTAGGAGTGCTCGCCGCGCTGGTGTTCAGTCAGATCGCGTACGCCTTTCAGTTCCGGGAACTCGTTCAGCATCTGCTTCTCGATCCCCTCTTTCAGCGTCACGTCAACCATCGAACAGCCGTTGCAGCCGCCGCCGAATTGCAGAATCGCCAGGCCATCGTCGGTGATTTCCATCAACGTGACGCGCCCGCCGTGGCCGGCCAGCTGCGGGTTAATCTGCGACTGCAGCAGGTACTCAACGCGCTCCATGAGCGGGGCATCGTCGGACACTTTGCGCATCTTGGCGTTTGGCGCTTTCAGCGTCAGCTGGGAGCCCAGCTGGTCGGTAACAAAATCGATTTCAGCGTCTTCCAGGTACGGCGCGCTAAGCTCATCGACGTAGGCGGTGAGCTGCTCAAACTTCAGCGCGGTATCGGAATCTTCCACCGCATCCGGTGGGCAGTAGGACACGCCGCACTCGGCGTTAGGGGTGCCGGGATTGATCACAAATACGCGAATTTGTGTCCCTTCTTCCTGATTTGCCAGCAGTTTGGCAAAGTGCGCTTGTGCAGCATCGGAAATACGGATCATAGCGTTGGCCTAATAGTTGACTATTTTACTGGGTTATTATACGCCCATCAGCAGGGGTCTACAAGGTACGGCATATACACCATACCTGAACCGTCGCGGCGCCGTTTCGCAAAAGCAGGCGGGATATCTCGGCGACGGTGCTTCCGGTTGTGACGACATCATCCACAATGGCGATATGGTGGCCCTGGAGCGACAATTCAAGCTGGAAGGCGTTTTTCAGGTTCCGTTTGCGCAATCTGGCGCTGAGCTGATGCTGGGTGGCGGTACGGCGCCGGCGGGTTAGCGCATCGCTGCGCCAGGCGCAGTCCAGCCAGCGGGAGAGCGGTCGGCACAGCAGATCGCTCTGATTAAATCCCCTCTTCCACTGACGACGCTGCCAGAGCGGCACGCTAATTATCCGGTCCGGGCGGGGAAGATCCCGACGCTGGCGAATGCGCAACAGCAGCAGACGCGCCAGCGCCGGGGCCAGCTCGGGCCGCTTATTGAATTTCAGCTGGTGAATCAGGCCGCTCAGCGGCGGTCGATAGTCATTCACCGTCACCAGCCGCTGCCACGGCGGCGGTTTTTGCAGGCAGCGCCCGCAGGGCAGTGTGCTTGATTGGGCTGGCAGGCCGCACTGCGGGCACAGCGGTTCAGACGCCAGCAGCGCCGACGCGCATCGCGAGCAGATCCCCCAGCTGGCGATGGCCAGCGGCATTTGGCATAGCCAGCATAAGCTGTGTGCTGTTAGCATATTTCCCCCTCGTATTGGTGGAAAGAGAACAGTAACTGATGAAAACGATCGCGTGGCAGACCACGGGCGAAGGAAATTGTCATCTTGTGCTGCTGCACGGATGGGGGCTGAATGCCAAAGTGTGGGATTGCATCACGCCGCAGCTGGCTTCGCATTTTACGCTGCACCTCGTCGACCTGCCTGGCTATGGCCGCAGCGGCGGCTTTGGCGCGATGTCGCTGGAAGAGATGGCCCAGCGGGTGCTGGAAAACGCGCCGGAGCGCGCTATCTGGCTGGGCTGGAGCCTCGGCGGGCTGGTGGCCAGCCAGGTCGCGTTATCCCATCCCGATCGCGTGCAGGCGCTGGTCACCGTGGCCTCTTCCCCCTGCTTTAGCGCTCACGACAGCTGGCCCGGGATTAAGCCCGACGTGCTGAGCGGATTTCAGCAGCAGCTGAGCGAAGATTTTCAACGCACCGTCGAACGCTTTCTGGCGCTGCAAACCCTGGGTACCGAAAGCGCGCGTCAGGATGCGAGAGCGCTGAAGAGCACGGTGCTGTCGCTACCGATGCCGTCGCCGGAGGTTTTAAACGGCGGGCTGGAGATCCTCAAAACCGCCGATTTACGCCAGCCGTTGACCGCCCTCGACATGCCTTTTTTGCGCCTATACGGTCGGCTGGACGGTCTGGTACCGCGTAAAATCATTCCGCTTCTCGATGCGCTGTGGCCCAAAAGCACGTCGATTGTCTTCGATAAAGCCGCCCATGCGCCGTTCATTTCACATCCGCAGGCGTTTTGCGCTCCGCTGATCGAGCTGAAGCGTGAGATCGATAAATTTTTTTAGCGGGACGTGGTAAAAACGCTGGGTGCAGCAATACTTAGGTTGTTGCGGGGGTTGACTATTTCACGCTGGCCCCGTGACCTAAAAAAAACAACCTAATGGAGAGTAGAGGCTATGAAACTTGTTACAGGAATTGTTGCATCTCTGGTGATTGGCTCCCTGTCCTTCGGCGCGTTCGCCGCCAAGGAAATTCAAAAAGACGAAGTGGCTAAGTTGAACCTGACCAAAATCGGTTCGATTACCACCTCCAGAACAACCTCTCCGATGGATGCAAAGCGCGATCTGTCGAAAAAAGCGGATGAGCTGGGCGGCACCTATTTTGTGGTGATTGCAGGCGAGAAGAACGAGAAAACGGTTCACGCTAACGCGGACGTCTACAAGTAAGCCGGAAAGCGGGTCTCAGGACCCGCTTGCGGTATATGCCGCAGTCGGTTCCCGGAGGCGGCGCGTTGCGCCTGTCCGGGCTACCAAGCCCAAAACAGCACAAACTCGTAGCCCGGATAAGGCGTTAGCCGCAATCCGGGAAACCTGCCTTCACAACCCAATCAGCGCAGCGACCACCACTCCCGCAGGCAGGCTTTGCCTTCCGGGCAGCTTTTACAGCTGCCGGAGAGGCAGCCATCGGCATCTTCGGTCACTTTCACCGCTTTCCCCATCGCTTGCAGACGGCCCAGCATGGCGTCAATCAGCGGCTGCGGCGTATTCAGGCGGACGCTGAGCTGCTTTGCCTCCATCCTCCCCTGCAGGGCCAGCATATCGCGGACTTCAATTAATGACGCCATCATCGCTCCTTAGTGGCAATCGCCCGCCGGACTCTGGCAGCAGGTGGACGGCGTTTTGCGCGTCGCCAGCAGCGAGACGTCCACCCGGCTGCGCGCTCTGCGCAGCAGGCCAAAGACCACGATATTGAACAACACCACCGCCAGAATGCACACCAGGCTATAGCGCGGATGCTGGCTAAAGCTGACGGTCTGGTAGTACAGCGTAGAGAGCGAGTAAGCGATATTCAGCCCCCACAGGACGGAGAACATCATCCAGCCGCGGCTCGACTCGCGGGCAATCGCCCCCATTACCGAGATGCAGGGAATATAGAGCAGGACAAAAATCAGGTAGCTGTACGCCGCAGCGGCGCTACCGAATTTGCTGCCCATGACGCCCATCGCGCCGGTTGCCATTTCGCCGTCGCCTTTACTGGCTTCGATAGGGTTGGCCAGCACGCTCAGGCTGAACGTATCTTTCAGGCTCTGCCAGGTCTCGTCTACCGCGGCCAGCAGCTCATCGCCGAGGCTAAACGTCTGCGGATTAAACGCTTCGTTCTGGATATCTTCGGCTGTGTAGAGGGTGTTCAGCGTCCCCACCACCACTTCCTTGGCCATCGCGCCGGTGAACAGCCCGACGGTCGCCTGCCAGTTATCCTCATGTACGCCAATCGGTTTAAATACCGGGGTAATCACCCGGCTGACCGACGCCAGCGCCGAGTCGTTGATGTTATCGACGATCTTACCGCTCAGCGAGAAGCTGTTCAGCGCGCTGAGGAAGATACTGACGATAACGATCACTTTACCCGCGCGCAGGACGAAGCCTTTCAGGCGCTGCCAGGTCTGGATAATCAGACTCTTCACGTGCGGAACGTGATACACCGGCAGTTCCATCACGAACGGCGACGCTTCGCCGCGCATAATGGTATGCTTCAGCATCAGTCCGGTCGCAATCGCCATCACGATCCCCAGTACGTACAGCGAGAAGACCGCCAGCGCGCCGTTCTGGCCGAAAAAGGCGGCGGCGAAGACGGCGAAAATCGCCAGCCGCGCGCCGCAGGACATAAACGGCGCCATCATAATGGTCATCAAACGTTCGCGCGGCGCATCAAGCGTACGCGCGCCCATCACCGACGGAACGTTGCAACCAAAACCGACGATTAACGGCACGAAGGATTTCCCCGGTAGCCCCAGCGCCTGCATCAGGCGGTCCATCACAAACGCCGCCCGCGCCATATAGCCAGAGTCTTCAAGGAAAGAGAGGAACAGGTACATCATGCCGATCTGCGGTACCAGCGGCAGTACGGTATTGATACCGCCGCCAATCCCCTGGGCGAGGAACACCGTCAGCCAGTCCGGGAAATGCAGGGTATAGCCAACCCACTGAATACCGTGGATAAAGATAGCCACGGAACCGGCATCAAAAATGGGCTGCAGCGCGCCGCCGATATTAATCGCCAGCAAGAACATCAGGTACATAACGAACAGGAAGACCGGCAGGCCGAGGAAGCGGTTGAGGATCACTTTATCCATCGCCGCGGTAAAGCGGCTGGGCTCGGCGGTAAGGGTGTTACTGACCGCATCGCAAATGGCGGCAATGCTTTGGTAACGGGCATCGGCGATATGCAGCGCGGGGTCATCCATCTCTTCGCTCAGGTGCGCCAGGGACACGTCCAGCTTGTGGGCAGCGTCACCGGCGTAGGCGCGGCTGTAAATATCGCCTTCAAGCATCTGTAAACCCAGCCAGCGACGCTGGCGCTGCGGAATATCCGCGGCCATGGCCTGCGCCAGCTTGTCCGCCTCCCGCAGCAGCGGCTGCGGATAGTGCACCAGTTCAATAGCCTGGTTCTGCTGATGGCGATCGATCGCCATTTTTAAGGCCTCGATACCGCGCCCGCGGGTGGAAACCAGCGGGATCACCGGGCACCCGAGACGCGCGGCCAGCGCGTCGACATCGATGCGGATCTTCTGTTTTTCCGCGATATCGAGCATATTCAGCGCGACCACGCAGGGGATGCCAAGCTCCAGCAGCTGCAGCGTCAGATAGAGGTTACGTTCCAGATTGGACGCATCGACCACGTTAATCAGCATGTCGGCGTCGCCGCTGAGAATATAGTGGCAGGCAATCTGCTCATCCAGCGAGGTTTGCGAGGAGATGGTGGTCAGGGAATACGTGCCCGGAAGGTCTACCAGCGTGACCTGATGATCGGTGGTGTTGAAGCCACCCTCTTTGCGTTCAACGGTCACTCCCGCCCAGTTACCGACGCGCTGGCGCGCGCCGGTGAGCTGATTGAACAGCGTGGTTTTACCGGAATTAGGATTACCAATTAAGCCAAGGGTTAATTTTTTCATATTCATACTCTTAGTGCCGGTCAGGCATTATTGTGCAACCGCTTCCAGCTCAATTAACGCAAGATCCTTTTTACGTAATACCAGGCTAACGCGTCGGGTTTCAATATGAATAGGGTCGCCGAGCGGCGCCACGCGAACCACATTGAAAGAAGAACCCGGCAGCATCCCGAGGGACAGCAGCTTCTGCCGATACGCCGGACTAATATCGCGGGAGAAACCGGTGATTTTCCACGCACTATCAGGTGTAAATTGCATAGGACCTACTTGTTTATCGCCAACTGAAAAGAGTGTTTTCCGTATGCGCCGGAGACGCGGCGCCAGGGACCGTAGCTAACGAAGAAGAAAAAATACTCAATGCAAATAATGATAATGAGAATAGTTTTTATCATCAATACATATAATGCGGCCGTTTCGCTTTTTAAAGAGAAAATTGAGCTTTTGTTGATATTGAGCAAACTCTTTTTTCTCGCCGTGGCGGAGGTGATGATTATTCTTAATGACTAAATGTTTAATTAAAGTTTCGATAGTTAACGAAATGAAAATAATAATATCGCCGTCCGTAATTCGCGCTTATTACGACGTTATAAGAAAATACTGATGCTTGTTTGCACAATATGGCGAATGCCGGAAGAAATGCGGCCCCTTAGCAAAAGGGGCCGGAAAGAATTAACGTTTTTTACCCATTGCCGCCGCCAGCGCATCCATCATCGCGCTGTTGCCCGCAGGCTGAGCCTCGCGACCGCGAGGTTTAGCGGCCTTCGCCGCCGGGCGGTTGCCCTGAGGACGATCGTTACCGCCGCCGCGGCGCGCGTTGCTGTCGCCAGGCTGTTCGTCCAGACGCATCGTCAGCGCGATGCGCTTACGCGGCAGGTCGACTTCCATCACTTTCACCTTCACGATATCGCCCGCTTTGACCACCGTGTGCGGGTCTTCAACGAACTTATTCGACAGGGAAGAGATATGCACCAGGCCGTCCTGATGAACGCCGATATCAACGAACGCGCCGAAGTTGGTGACGTTGGTCACCGCGCCTTCGAGGATCATCCCCGGCAGCAGGTCGTTCATCGTCTCTACGCCATCGGCGAACTGGGCGGTTTTAAACTCAGGGCGCGGGTCGCGGCCCGGCTTCTCCAGCTCTTTGATGATGTCGGTCACCGTCGGCACGCCGAATTTCTCATCGGTGAAATCAGCGGCTTTCAGATGACGCAGTTCACTGCTGTTGCCCATCAAATCTTTCAGCGCCTGCTGAGTCGCCGCCAGAATGCGCTCCACCACCGGATACGCTTCCGGGTGCACGGTTGAGGCGTCCAGCGGGTTGTCGCCGTGGTTGATACGCAGGAAGCCCGCGCACTGTTCAAAGGCCTTCGGCCCCAGACGGCTGACCTTCAGCAGCTGCTGGCGATTCTGGAACTGGCCGTTTTCATCGCGCCAGGAGACGATATTCTGCGCCATCATGCGGGTCAGACCGGCGACGCGGGTAAGCAGCGGGACGGAAGCGGTATTCAGATCGACGCCGACGGCGTTTACGCAGTCTTCCACCACCGCGTCCAGCTTACGCGCCAGCTGGGTCTGGCTGACATCGTGCTGATACTGGCCGACGCCAATGGATTTCGGATCGATTTTCACCAGTTCGGCCAGCGGGTCCTGGAGACGACGGGCGATAGAGACCGCGCCGCGCAGGGAAACGTCGAGATCCGGGAACTCCAGCGCCGCCAGCTCGGAGGCGGAGTACACGGACGCGCCCGCTTCGCTGACGATGACCTTCTGCGCGGTCACTTTCGGGAACTGCTTCTGCACGTCGAGGAAGAAGCGCTCGGTTTCACGCGAGGCGGTACCGTTGCCGATCGCCACCAGCTCAACGTTGTACTTTTCACACTGCGCGGCAACCGCCACCGCCGCTTTTGCGGCCTGGCCGGTATGCGGGTAAATGGTATCGGTAGCCACCAGCTTGCCGGTACCGTCAACGACGGCGACTTTGACGCCGGTGCGCAGGCCCGGATCGAGGCCCATGGTGGCGCGCAGCCCGGCCGGCGCGGCCATCAGCAGGTCGTGCAGGTTGCGGGCAAAGACGTTAATGGCTTCATCTTCCGCGCGTTCGCGCACGGTCCCCATCAGCTCGGTTTCGAGGTGCATCAGCACCTTGATACGCCACGTCCAGCTCACCACGCCCTTACGCCAGCCGTCCGCCGGTGCGTTATTCAGGCGCAGGCCGAGATGGTCGATAATGATTTGCTCGCCGTGGCTCTCTTTCGGCGGCTCGTCGAACTGCGGGTCGGCGTTTAAAGAGAGCTGCAGCACGCCTTCGTTGCGGCCGCGGAACATCGCCAGCGCCCGGTGCGACGGGACGGTGGAGATCGGTTCATGGTGATCGAAGTAGTCGCGGAATTTCGCCCCTTCCTCTTCTTTACCGCTGACGACGGTCGCCACCAGGTGGGCGTTTTTCCACAGATAGTCGCGCACTTTCGCCAGCAGGCCCGCGTCTTCAGCAAAGCGCTCCATCAGGATATAGCGCGCGCCGTCGAGAGCGGCTTTTGTGTCCGCTACGCCGTTGTCGGCGTCGATATATTTAGCGGCTTCGGTTTCCGGGTCGTGAGAGGGTTCGTTCCACAGCAGATCGGCCAGCGGTTCCAGTCCGGCCTCAATGGCGATCTGCCCGCGCGTGCGGCGCTTCGGCTTGTACGGCAGATAGAGATCTTCGAGCTCGGTTTTACTCAACGTCCCGTTGATGGCTTTTTCCAGCGCCTCGGTCAGCTTGCCCTGCTCGCCGATGGACTTCAGGATCGCCTGACGACGGTCTTCAAGTTCACGCAGATAGCCCAGGCGGGTTTCCAGATTACGCAGCTGCGTGTCATCCAGACCGCCGGTGACTTCTTTACGATAGCGTGCGATAAACGGCACGGTATTCCCTTCATCAAGCAGGCGAACGGCAGCTTCTACCTGTTCAGCCCTGGCCTGAAGTTCACCCGCAATAATGCGGCAGAGCGAATCATTCATCATCGGTTTAATTCATCTTTAGGATCAAAAATCAGGGGGATAGTTATACGGACTGGCACGCTAAAATGCCAGCCGCGACCAAAGCCTCTCGGAATGTTCCGGACCTATTTGGCTTTGACGTATTCAATTTCGTTCACGTACCAGGCCGCCTCGCCCGCGGGGGTGTTCACGATAGCTAAATCACCGACCTCTTTTTTCAGCAGCGCGCGCGCCATTGGCGAATCAATGGAGATGTAGTCGTTGCGGCCAAAGATTTCATCGTAGCCGACAATCCGGAAGCGCTTCGTCTCGCCCGCATCGTTTTCAATCTCCACCCACGCGCCGAAAAAGACCTTACCCTCCTGCTGCGGCGAATAATCGACGATTTTCAGCTGCTCAAGGCACTTGGTCAGGTAGCGCACCCGGCGGTCGATTTCACGCAGGCGCTTTTTATTGTATTGGTAATCGGCGTTTTCACTGCGGTCGCCGAGGCTCGCCGCCCAGGTCACCTTTTTGGTGACTTCCGGACGTTCTTCGCGCCACAGGGTATCCATCTCTTTCTTCAGTTTTTCATACCCTTCACGGGTGATCAGCGGCGTTTTCATCGAAGGTTCCGGCTCCTGATTACAGATCTTTGTGCAATGCTGCGCACAATTCGTCGCACGTCATCATACCAACAGGATAAATAATGTGTCTTATGCTTAAATGTATACTTAAGCTGCTGTTAAATATGCTTTGTAACAATTTAGCCTGGAATATATACCAGATTTCGCTGGTGGGCGACCCGGGCTTTTTTGAGAATACGTACTGACAATTGCAGTGAACCTTTGGGAGTATAAACAATGCAAGAGAATTATAAGATTCTGGTTGTCGATGACGACATGCGCCTGCGTGCGCTACTCGAGCGTTATCTGACCGAGCAGGGCTTCCAGGTTCGTAGCGTGGCGAACGCTGAACAGATGGATCGCCTGCTGACCCGTGAATCCTTCCACCTGATGGTGCTGGATCTGATGCTGCCGGGCGAAGATGGCCTGTCCATTTGCCGCCGCCTGCGCAGCCAGAGCAACCCGATGCCGATCATTATGGTCACGGCGAAAGGGGAAGAAGTTGACCGTATCGTGGGCCTGGAAATCGGCGCCGACGACTACATCCCAAAACCGTTCAACCCGCGCGAGCTGCTGGCCCGTATCCGCGCCGTACTGCGCCGTCAGGCTAACGAACTGCCGGGCGCGCCTTCGCAGGAAGAAGCGGTTATCGCCTTTGGTAAGTTCAAGCTGAACCTCGGCACCCGCGAGATGTTCCGCGAAGATGAGCCTATGCCGCTGACCAGCGGTGAATTCGCGGTACTGAAAGCGCTGGTGAGCCATCCGCGCGAACCATTATCCCGCGATAAGCTGATGAACCTCGCTCGCGGCCGTGAATATTCGGCCATGGAGCGCTCCATCGACGTACAAATCTCCCGCCTGCGCCGCATGGTGGAAGAAGATCCGGCGCATCCGCGCTATATCCAGACCGTTTGGGGCCTGGGCTACGTTTTCGTCCCGGACGGCTCTAAGGCATGAAACGCGTGCGCTTTTCGCCGCGAAGCTCGTTTGCCCGCACCCTGTTACTGATCGTCACCCTGCTGTTCGCCAGCCTGGTGACGACCTATTTAGTGGTGCTGAATTTCGCGATCCTGCCCAGTCTTCAGCAGTTTAATAAGGTTCTGGCCTACGAAGTGCGTATGCTGATGACCGATAAACTCCAGCTGGAAGACGGCACTCAGCTGGTGGTGCCGCCGGCGTTTCGCCGCGAGATTTACCGCGAGCTGGGCATTTCGCTCTATTCCAACGAAGCGGCGGAAGACGCAGGCCTGCGCTGGGCGCAGCATTATGAATTCTTAAGTCAGCAGATGGCGCACCAGCTCGGCGGGCCAACCGAAGTGCGGGTCGAGGTAAACAAAAGCTCCCCCGTGGTGTGGCTGAAAACCTGGCTTTCTCCCAATATCTGGGTGCGCGTACCGCTGACCGAAATCCACCAGGGCGACTTCTCGCCGCTGTTCCGCTACACCCTGGCCATCATGCTGCTGGCGATTGGCGGCGCCTGGCTCTTTATTCGTATTCAGAACCGACCGCTGGTCGACCTGGAGCACGCGGCGCTTCAGGTCGGGCGAGGGATTATTCCCCCGCCGCTGCGCGAATACGGCGCATCGGAAGTGCGATCGGTGACCCGCGCCTTTAACCACATGGCGGCTGGCGTGAAGCAGCTGGCGGATGACCGCACGCTGCTGATGGCCGGGGTGAGCCATGATTTACGCACCCCCCTTACGCGTATCCGCCTGGCGACGGAGATGATGGGCGAAGAGGACGGCTACCTCGCCGAGTCGATTAATAAAGATATTGAAGAGTGTAACGCCATTATCGAGCAGTTTATCGACTACCTGCGCACCGGCCAGGAGATGCCGATGGAGCTGACGGACCTTAACGCGGTGCTGGGGGAAGTGATTGCGGCGGAGAGCGGCTACGAGCGAGAAATCGCCACCGACCTGCAGCCGGGCGAGATCCCGCTGCGCGTGCATCCGCTCTCCATCAAGCGCGCGCTGGCGAATATGGTGGTCAACGCCGCCCGCTACGGCAACGGCTGGATTAAAGTCAGCAGCGGCAGCGAGGGGAACCGGGCCTGGTTCCAGGTGGAAGATGACGGTCCGGGAATTAAACCGGAGCAGCGTGAGCATTTGTTCCAGCCGTTCGTGCGCGGCGATAGCGCCCGTACGATTAGCGGGACCGGCCTCGGCCTGGCTATCGTTCAGCGCATTATCGATAACCATAACGGTAAGCTGGAACTTGGCTCCAGCGAACGCGGCGGATTATTAATTCGCGCCTGGCTGCCGGTGCCGATGCAGCGCGCCCTGCCCGCGATAAAGCCCGCCAAAGAGAGCTAGTTCTGCCGGTACGCCCGCATTAAAACGCCCGGCGGCGCCACGCTGTACGCCGCCGCATTGCTCTTGTATCCCGGAGAGGTGCGCCAGCACCGCCTCCGGACTGCGCCAGGTTTAATGCGCTTTATTCGCCATCGCATACGCCGCTGGCAAATTCAGCCGCTGCCAGAACTGCTGCGCGTCGTTATCACCGGAAAGCGGATACCCTGCGGGCAACGCCGTTTTGACCATCAGCGCCCGACGCTGCGCGGCGGACAGATTCGGCAGCGCAGCCTCCAGCAGCACTTCAGCCCCTTGCGGCACCTTCAGGCTCTGTTTTTCGCCCTTCTGCTGCGGCAGATCGTAGGTCATGGTAAAGCGATAAAACGCGACCATCGCCGGGTCGCGATACGGATCGTCTTTCGCAGGCACTTTCGCGCACTCTGCCAGCGTCGTGCCGCACTCTTTCTCTAGCGCGGTACGCAGCTGGTCGCGGGCCTCATTAAACATCCCGCGATACTTCGCGTCATTCAGGTAGTGGGCGACATTGCGCTGCGCCACCATCCGCGAACCCATCACGTCCAGCGGATAGTGCACGCCCAGCACGATGCGCGAATAGCCATAGCGGGCGCCGCGCGTCACCAGCGCGTCGAAGCGCTCCGGGATCATCTCCGCCATCAGCAGAGCGTCGGTATAGCCGGTGTTGGTGTGCCCGCTCGGAAACGAGCCGCCGTCGGCGGTATAGGGCTTATTGTCCTTAACCACCACATCGTCCGGCACCAGATGGATGGTATTGCCCTGAATCAGAAACGGGCGCGGGTTATTGAAGTGCTTTTTCGCCGCCCCGGTACTCACTTCCGAAGCTTTGATCAGCGCCGCCGCCTTACCGAGCTCGCCTTTGTCGTAGGCGGCGAGGAACGCTTTGCCGAGGCGCGGCCCCAGCGCATCGCTGAGGAAATAGAGATAGCTGATGCCTTCGGCATCCGCCAGCGCCTGGTGGCGAGCGCTCTGTGCGGCATCGCGGTTAATGGCGGTGACGGTCGCCAGGTTTTGCTGTATGACCGCCTTCGGCAGCGCGCTGAACGCTGAGAGCAGCTCGATTCCCGCCTGCTGGTTGGCTTTTGTCTGGAAGTCATAACCGCTGGCCTTCAGCCACGCGGTATCCGCCTGAGTTTTATTCTGTCTGGCGTGTTCAAGCTGGTCGCGAGTCAGGGTTGCCGCATCGCCCTTCAGCGCGTTGCGCAGCTGCGACAGGCTTTGGCTCTCCAGCGCGTCAAACCCCGGACTGGCGGCGGCTGGCGTCACGCCGTTGGCGATTGCCGCCGCCTGATTCAAAGGAACCTCTTTCGCCAATGCCGGCAGCGCCAGCATGAGCGCCGATGCGAGAAGCGTGATGTGCAGTTTCATTATTTTCCTTTTATACCCTAAATAATTCGAGTTGCTTAAAGGCGGCAAGGGAGTGAGTCCCCGGGAGCATAGATAACTATGTGACCGGGGTGAGCGAACGTAGCCAACACATAAGCAGCTTGAAGTATGACGGGTAAATTCAAACCATTACCTTGCCTTTACGTGACGCTAGCCCTTCTGTTTGACGCTTTTATGACACGGTTATGTTTTGCAACGCTTTAAGCGGAATGGAAACAGCGCGGCGGTAATCCAGGCCGATCTGCGGTAAACTATCGGTCATCTTGTCTCAATCCCGGAATCACCGTATCCATGCTCAGTTATCGTCATAGCTTTCACGCAGGCAACCACGCCGACGTTCTTAAACACACCGTTCAGAGCCTGATCATTGAATCGCTCAAAGAGAAAGAAAAACCGTTTCTCTATCTGGACACCCACGCCGGCGCAGGCCGCTATCAGCTGAGCAGCGAACACGCCGAGCGTACCGGTGAATATCTCGAAGGCATCGCCCGCATCTGGCAGCAGGATGACCTGCCCGCCGAGCTGGAGCCTTATATCTCCGTCGTTCAGCACTTCAACCGTAGCGGCCAGCTGCGCTACTACCCCGGCTCGCCGTTGATTGCCCGCCAGCTGCTGCGCGAGCAGGACAGCCTGCAGATGACCGAACTGCATCCCAGCGATTTTCCGCTGCTGCGCGCCGAGTTTCAGAAAGACGACCGCGCCCGGGTTGAAAAAACCGATGGCTATCAGCAGCTGAAGTCGAAGCTGCCGCCGGTTTCTCGTCGTGGACTGGTGCTGATCGACCCGCCTTACGAAATCAAAAGCGACTACCAGGCGGTCGTGACCGGTATTCATGAAGGCTACAAACGCTTTGCTACCGGCACCTACGCGCTGTGGTATCCGGTGGTGCTACGGGCGCAGATTAAGCGCATGATCAAAGAGTTAGAGGCCACCGGCATTCGCAAAATTCTGCAAATCGAGCTGGCGGTGCGTCCGGATAGCGACCAGCGCGGGATGACCGCCTCCGGGATGATCGTCATCAACCCGCCGTGGAAGCTGGAGCAGCAGATGAACAACGTTCTGCCGTGGCTGCATAAAAAGCTGGTGCCGACCGGCATCGGCCATACCACCGTCAGCTGGATCGTGCCTGAGTAATCGCAGTCATCGGTGGAAACTATTGATTTCAGGTATACAATCGCGCCAATCAGACATTAAGGATAAGACTCATGAGCAAGCATTATGACTATATCGCCATTGGCGGCGGCAGCGGCGGTATCGCCTCCATTAACCGTGCCGCTATGTACGGCCAGAAGTGCGCGCTGATTGAAGCCAAAGACCTGGGCGGTACCTGCGTGAACGTCGGCTGCGTGCCGAAAAAAGTCATGTGGCATGCGGCGCAGATCCGTGAAGCCATCCATCTGTATGGTCCGGATTACGGTTTTGATACCACTATCAATCACTTCGACTGGGACAAACTGGTCGCCAGCCGTAGCGCCTATATCGATCGTATCCACACCTCCTACGATAACGTGCTGGGCAAAAATAAGGTCGATGTGATTAAAGGCTTCGCCCGTTTTGTCGATGCGAAAACCATCGAAGTTAACGGCGAGACGATAACCGCCGATCATATTCTGATCGCCACCGGCGGCCGCCCGAGCCATCCGAATATCCCCGGCGTCGAATACGGCATTGATTCCGATGGTTTCTTCGAACTGCCGGCGCTGCCGAAACGCGTTGCGGTTGTCGGCGCGGGCTATATCGCCGTTGAGCTGGCGGGCGTAATTAACGGCCTGGGCGCGGAGACGCACCTGTTCGTGCGTAAACACGCGCCGCTGCGTAGCTTCGATCCGCTGATCGTGGAAACGCTGGTTGAGGTGATGAACGCCGAAGGCCCGCAGCTGCATACCCATGCCATTCCGAAAGCGGTAGTGAAGAACGCCGACGGCAGCCTGACCCTGGAACTGGAAGATGGCCGCAGCCAGGCCGTGGACTGCCTGATTTGGGCGATCGGTCGCGAACCGGCAACCGATAACTTCAACCTCGCCGCGACCGGAGTGGAAACCAACGATAAAGGCTATATCGTCGTCGATAAATTCCAGAACACCAACGTTCCGGGTATTTACGCCGTCGGCGATAATACCGGCGCCGTCGAGCTGACCCCGGTCGCCGTTGCCGCAGGCCGTCGTCTCTCCGAGCGCCTGTTTAACAACAAGCCGGACGAACATCTGGACTACAGCAATATCCCGACCGTGGTGTTCAGCCATCCGCCTATCGGCACCGTCGGCTTAACCGAGCCGCAGGCGCGCGAGCAGTACGGCGATGAAGCGGTGAAAGTGTATAAATCCTCTTTCACCGCCATGTATACCGCCGTGACCTCACACCGCCAGCCGTGCCGCATGAAGCTGGTCTGCGTCGGCCCGGAAGAGAAGATTGTCGGTATTCACGGTATCGGCTTCGGGATGGACGAGATGCTGCAGGGCTTCGCGGTGGCGCTGAAGATGGGCGCAACCAAGAAAGACTTCGACAATACCGTGGCGATCCACCCAACCGCCGCGGAAGAGTTTGTGACGATGCGGTAAGACGCGCACCATGTCTGAAAAAGAAGCTCTCCGGAGCTTCTTTTTTTTCCTCTACGCCACGCCGTTATTCCCGTGACGCTTAAACGCCGGCCGCTGATTCAGCGCCATATACCAGCGCTCCACTTCCGCCATTTCAGGATGGGCGAACGGCGTCATTTTCCAGCGATGCACCGACAGGCCAAGGACAATATCCGCCAGCGTAAACTCTCTACCGGCGACCCATGCCCCGGTTTGCTGCAGCTGCGTATTGACGATCTGCACGCAGCGGGTCCAGGCGGCAATGCTCTCTTTGATAGCCGTCGGATCCTGAAAACGCGGGTCCTTGCGTACCAGTCCCATAAAGGCATAGCGCCAGGCAGTATTAAATTCCGTTGCCTGCCAGTCCATCCAGTGCTCAACCTCGGCGGCAGCCCGCGGCGCCGTGGGGAGCAGGTCTTCCCGCCCGGCTTTGCGCGCCAGATAGCGGCAGATGCTGTTCGACTCCCATAACACAAAGTCGTCATCCCGCAGCACGGGCACCAGGCTGTTTGGATTAAGGGCGCGAAACTCCGGGGTCTCAATCGACTGAAACCCGCTGCCGTAATCTTCCTGCTGATATTCAAGCCCCGCTTCTTCGCAGGTCCACAGCACTTTGCGCACGTTAATTGATGAGCGTTTGCCCAGTATTTTTAGCATTGTCAGCAATTCCTCAATCAAAAGAGATGGTTGTTTCACAATACTGCATCGGCGGCGCATGTACAGCCGGATAATGTGTATAGTGGATTGCACGATTTTTCTCCAGGACAGGTTACCCGACATGTTGACCTCTTTTAACGTTTTAACACCGGGCAATATCCGCTTTGGACGCGGCCTTGCTCGCAGCGCCGCCCCCTGGCTCGCCGCCCGCTCCGCACAGATACTGCTGATTCACGGCGCCAGCCTGCAGCGCGCGGCGTTCTTATTAAGCGAACTCCACGCTCACCAGCTGAACGTCACCACGCTGTCTATCGCCCATGAACCCGACCTGCAGGATATTGAACGGGGCGTTCGTCTGGCGCGGGAAAAAGGCGTCGGCGCGGTGGTCAGCCTCGGCGGCGGCGCGGTGATAGATGCCGGCAAAGCGATTGCGGCGCTGGTTCCCGCGCAGGGGCCCGCGATCGAGTATCTGGAAGTGGTGGGTACCGGGCGCCTGTTAGAAGCCAATCCGCTGCCGTTCGTCGCCATCCCCACCACGGCCGGTACCGGGGCGGAAGTCACAAAGAACGCGGTGATCAACGTCCCCGAGCAGCAGCGCAAGGTCAGCCTGCGCGACGACCGCATGCTGCCGGACCTGGCGATTGTCGACCCGTCGCTCACCGACAACACCCCGCGCGCGGTGACCCTCGCTTCCGGCCTGGATGCCCTCACCCAGGTGATTGAGCCCTGGCTGTGCGCCCGGGCGAATCCTTTTACCGACGCTCTCTGCCGGGAGGCGATCCCGCGCGGCATCAAAGCGCTCAGAACGCTGATGGCCAAAGAGTGTCCGGATAGCCGCGATGAGATGGCATGGGTCAGCCTGTGCGGAGGGCTGGCGTTAGCCAACGCCGGTCTCGGCGTCATTCACGGTCTTGCGGGCCCATTAGGCGGTCTGAGCAACGCCCCCCACGGTGCGCTTTGCGGCAGCCTGCTTCCCTTCGGCCTGGCGCTCAATGAAACGCAAATTAGCGACGAACGCCTCCGCCAGCGTTTTGCCGACGTACGCCAGTGGCTGGCCGCCGGACTGGACGCCGATCCAAACAGCGCCTGGGAGAGCCTGCGCGAGTGGAGCCAGCGATCCGGTCTGGGCAATCTGCGCGAGCTCGGCGTCCCCCGCGAAGCGCTGGAACCCGCGGCCCTCGCCGCCAGCAGCTCATCCTCCATGAAGGCTAACCCGGTTATGCTGACCAGCGAGCAGCTGCTGGAAATGCTGGAGGCCGCGTGGGAGTAATGGCTTAATCGCTAAAGCGCCTGAAAATTTAGATTTTGTTGCAAAAACGAAATCTCCGAATTTTTCGGCGCAATACGAAGCGGTTAAAACGGTTTTAATGCGCCAGGTCAACGAGTTAAAGCAGAAACCCCGGGCAGACGGTTTAGAACAAAGCGTGATCTACCGCACACTTCTCTTTTCGTTTCCCGCTGCGAATGTCTAAGCTTAATAGACAGGTCGGGCGCGCCCGGCATCCTCTACTGACGCAATCCGGAGGTCCGTACCACTATGTTCAGCCAGAAATTACGCAACGTTGATGACGATGAGCTCAGGATCGAAATCGATCCGTGCTACGAAGCCGATCCGTATGAGTTAAAGCTGGATGAAATGTTCGACGCCGAACCCGAACCGGAGATCATCGAAGGGCTGCCCGCCTCGGATGCCCTGACCCCTGCCGATCGCTATCTGGAACTGTTCGCTCACGTCCAGAAGTCGCGAATTTTCGCCGATAGCAAAACCTTCCCCGACTGCGCGCCGAAGCAGGACCCGCTGGATATTTTGATTCACTACCGTCGCGTCCGGCGCACCCCCGGATTCGATCTCCGCCAGTTTGTTGAAGACCACTTCTGGCTGCCGGAAAACCGCGCCGAGGATTACGTCTCCGATCCCACGCGATCGTTAAAGGAGCATATTGATAATCTGTGGCCCGTCCTGACCCGCGAGCCGCAGGATCATATTCCCTGGTCATCGCTGCTGGCGCTGCCGCAGTCTTATATTGTGCCTGGCGGGCGGTTTAGCGAAACCTACTACTGGGATTCCTACTTCACCATGCTGGGGCTGGCGGAAAGCGGCCGCGAAGACCTGCTGAAATGCATGGCCGACAACTTCGCGTGGATGATTGAAATCTACGGCCATATTCCTAACGGCAACCGCACCTACTATCTCAGCCGCTCGCAGCCGCCGGTGTTTGCCCTGATGGTCGAACTGTTTGAAGAGGATGGGGTTCGCGGCGCCAAACGATACCTTGACCATCTGCGGATGGAGTACAGCTTCTGGATGGACGGCGCGGAATCGCTGATTCCCAATCAGGCCTACCGTCACGTGGTGCGGATGCCGGACGGCTCGCTGCTGAACCGCTACTGGGACGATCGCGATACGCCGCGCGATGAGTCATGGCGGGAAGATGTCGAAACGGCGAAGCACTCCGGGCGCCCGCCGAACGAGGTCTATCGCGACCTGCGCGCCGGGGCGGAGTCCGGCTGGGATTACTCCAGCCGCTGGCTGCGGGATATTACCCGGCTGGCGAGCATCCGTACCACCCAGTTTATCCCCATTGATTTGAACGCCTTCCTGTTCAAGCTGGAGAACACCATCGCCAACCTCTCCGGCCTGAAGGGCGACCGGGAAACAGAGGCCGCTTTTCGCCAGAAGGCCAGCGAGCGCAGGGCGGCGGTAACCCGCTATCTGTGGGATGACGAAAGCGGCTGTTTCCGCGATTACGACTGGCGCCGCGAGCAGCTGGCGCTGTTTTCCGCCGCCAGCCTCGTCGCGCTGTACGTCGGCATGGCGACCCATGAACAGGCCGACAGGCTCGCCGACGCGGTACGCGCCCGCCTGCTCACCCCCGGCGGTATTATGGCGACGGAATATCAAAGCGGTGAGCAGTGGGATAAGCCCAACGGCTGGGCGCCGCTGCAGTGGATGGCGGTACAGGGTTTTAAAATGTACGGCCAGGATCCGCTGGGCGATGAGATAGCCCAAAGCTGGCTGCAAACGGTGAATCATTTCTATAAACAGCACTATAAGCTGATTGAAAAGTACCATATCGCCAGCGCCACGCCCCATGAAGGCGGAGGCGGTGAATATCCGCTCCAGGATGGCTTTGGCTGGACGAATGGCGTGGTGCGCCGGCTTATCGGCCTGTACGGCGAACCGTTGTAAAAGCGGACTATTCCCGCGGTCGATGTCCTGCTATGTTCATGGCATCGACTTTCGCCGGAAGCCCAGCTATGCCTGAACTGGTTACCCCACGTCTGCGCTGCTCGCCGCTGCAGCTTGACGACTGGCCCTTTTTTCTCAGCTTACAGCAAGACCCCCAGGTGATGCTTTACGTCGCGGATCCCCGCCCGGTAGCGGACATTCGCGACGCTTTTGATGCCCGGCTTCCCGCGTGGTCGCCGGGCGCGGCCCACTGGCTGTGCCTGGTAGTGCGCGACCGCTACACCCACGCTCCCCTGGGCCTCACCGGCTATCAGCATCACGCTCCCGATAGCGCCGAAGCGGGTTTTCTGTTTGCTCCCCGGGCGCAGGGCAAAGGTTACGGCTATGAGTCTCTGCGCGCACTGTGCGATTACGCTTTCTCCGCCGGCGGCATCCGGCGGCTGACGGCAACCGTCACCGCGGGCAATCTGGCGTCAAAAAATCTGCTGCAAAAGGTCGGTTTTCACCAGGAGGGCGAGCTGCGCGACTGCTACTGGCTCAACGGTCGCTGGCACAACGATTGGCTGTTTGGCCTGCTGCGCCGCGATTACCACCAGCCTGGGCCATCTGGCGAATAGGGCGCGACGCGCTTTTCCTCTACACTGCAGGCCGACAACAGAGGAAGCGATAAATGTCCCCAACCATACCGCCGCTAAGCCTGCACGGGCTGGAGTTTATTAAGCGAATGCAGGGGCTAGCGCTCGCCCCCTATCGGGACGAAAGCGGCCTGCGCGTGATTGGCTACGGCCACGTTCTCAATGATTACGAATCGTTCCCTCACTTCACGCGCGAGATCGCGGAGACTCTGCTTATCGTCGATCTTCTGCAGTGCCAGCGCGAACTTAAGCGCAGGCTCCGGGTCACGCTTAATCAAGCGCAATATGATGCGCTGGTCTCTTTAGCCTTTAGCTGCGGGGCGGCGTCTCCGGCGCTTGATACCGTCCTGACCCATCTTAATCATCAGCGGTTCGCTGACGCGCTGAGCGCATGGGAAAATATTCGCAGCGGCCGCGAACAGCGGCGCGAAGAGTGCGCAAGATTCAAAACCAGAGCCGATTAAGTTTCGCTGACGCGATGAAAGACCATCGCCGCCTGGGTACGATTCTTCACATCCAGCCGACGGTACAGCGACTCAAGATGGGCCTTTACCGTGCCGGTGCTGATATTTAACGTCCGGCTAATCTGTTTATTAGAGTCACCGGCGGCCAGCAGCTGCAAAATCTCCCGCTGGCGCTGGCTCAAATGAACCCGTTTATTATCGCTCACCTCCGCCATTATTAATCCATCGTCCGGCAAGCAGGGCAGCCCCCGCCGGAGACGGTTGATGGTCTGAGCGAAAGTGGGCAAACTTTCCTCGCGCTGCACGATGGCCCGCACATTATAAGACAGCGCGCGCTGTAGCCAGCCCTTATTATCGTCAGAAACGATCAGCAGGACCTGAGCGTGCGGAAAACGACGCTGTTTTTCCTCCAGCAGCCAACAGCAAAACTCACCGTGCATATCCCCGTCCAGCATGAGCAGCGCGTCAGGATGCACCGTCAGCTTCTGCCAGAGCTGTTCAGCCTGACAGGTGCCAAAAATATCAATCTCTGGAATGTATTGCTGGAGGCCAATTTTCATTCCATGAATAAATATCGACTGCCTGTCAAACATGAGTATCTGCATGGGTTTCGCTCCAATAAATAAATGCCCGATGAAAAGACAAACATCAGCCAAAATAAATAACAACTTGCCGTTTGGCCTGGGGCATTTTACCGATAGGGATGCGAAACTAAATATCATAACAATGAATAGTTACAGGGCTTATTGGCCCCATTACTTATCCACAATATTTATTACATTTGAATTAAGGAAATCCTTAATCAGGCGGGCAAGAAAAAATAAAAATAATACTAATTTTCTAGTTTAAACGAAGCCGGAAACGCAGGCGATGGCGAAATGAGGAAAGTCTGTTACGAAATAAGAAAGCGCATGAAATACGTTAGCCCCTCCATACTCTATGGAGGGGCGCGGGATTACAAGAACATCCCACCGGAGACTTCTACGCGCTGGGCGTTCATCCAGCGCAGGTCATCGCTAAGCAGCGCGGCGATGGCATCGCCAATATCATCCGGCAGCCCCACTCTTCCGAGCGCCGTTTGCGCGGCAATATGCTGATTCACCTGCGCGTTATCCCTGACCACACCGCCGCCAAAATCGGTTTCAATCGCGCCGGGCGCAATAATATTGACCGAAATTCCGCGTTCTCCCAGCTCCTTCGCCTGGTAGCGCGTCAGCACCTCCATCGCGCCTTTCATTGAGGCGTAGGCCGCATAGCCCGGCAGCGCGAAACGCGCCAGTCCGCTGGAAACGTTGAGGATCCGCCCCCCGTCCTGCAATAACGGCAGCAGGCGTTGGGTAAGGAAAAACGGCCCCTTAAACTGGATGTTCATTAATTCATCAAACTGCGCCTCGCTGGTTTCAGCAAAGGGAATATTCAGGCCAATTCCGGCATTGTTCAATAAATAGTCGAAGGTCTCCCGCTGCCAGCGCTGCTGAAGCACTTCTCTTACCTTCTGAGCAAAACTGTCGAAACTGCCAACATCACCGACGTTTAGCGGTAATGCCGCGGCTTTCACGCCTTTTTGCTCAATTTCAGCCACTACGTCCAGCGCCGCCTGCGGGTTACTGTGCCAGGTCAGAATAATATCGGTTCCCTTTGCCGCCAGCTTTAATGCGGCGTTTTTTCCCAGTCCACGGCTACCGCCGGTGACTAAAGCGATACGTTGCGTCATCAGAAAACCCCTTCTTGGTTGCGTTTGCATCGTTGAAGAGCTTATTAGCTGCTATAAAAACAATAAATATGGCAAATTACGTTTTACTGTTTCATTAAAAACAACAATAGGCCGCCGGCATGGATAAAATTCACGCAATGCAGCTGTTCATCAGAGTCGCGGAGCTGGAAAGTTTTTCCCGCGCCGCCGATACCCTTGGCCTGCCGAAAGGAAGCGTCTCGCGCCAGATTCAGGCGCTGGAGAGCCACCTTGGGGTTCGTCTGCTGCATCGCACAACCCGCCGGGTACAGCTGACGCAGGATGGTATGGTTTATTACGAACGCGCCAGAGACCTGCTCAGCAATCTTGAAGAGCTGGACGGCATGTTTCAGCTTGACCCCTCCAGCATCAGCGGGCGTCTGCGGGTTGATATGCCCGTCGCCGTAGCGAAAAAGCTGGTCATTCCACAGCTGCCGGCATTTCTGCAGCAGTATCCCGGCATCGAACTGGAGCTCAGCAGCAGCGATCGGTTAGTCGACGTGGTTCGCGAGGGCTTTGACTGCGTGGTGCGCGTCGGTACGCTGAAAGATTCCGGGCTCATCGCGCGACCGCTGGGCAAGCTAACGCAAATCAACTGCGCCAGCCCGCAGTACCTGACGCGCTTCGGCTATCCGCAATCGCTGGACGATCTCGCCGATCATGCGCTGATCCACTACGCAAGCAGCCTCGGGGTGCGCCCGCTGGGCTTCGAAGTGGTCAGCGAGGGCGCCGTCCGCTGGATCAAAACCGGCGGCGTCTTGACGGTGAACAGCACCGAGACCTATCAGGCGTCGTGCCTGGCGGGGCTGGGCATTATTCAGGTGCCGCGGGTGGGGGTTCGGGAATGGCTGCGCACCGGCGAGCTGATAGAAATTCTGCCCCACTACCGCGCCGAGCCGCTGCCGGTGTCGCTCATTTATCCGCACCGGCGTAATCTCTCGCGCCGGGTACATCTGTTTATGGAGTGGCTGGGCGGCTTGATGAAAAACTACGTTGATTAGGCCGAATGATGAAAAATCTATATTTGAGAGCGTGCCGATATTCCCTGCCGGGTGCCGGCTGACGCCTTACATAGCGTAAAAAAATCATCAATATCATGCCATTATAAAATTCACCCAGGCCGATACAAACGCAGCGCAGCCGGGGAATAACACAAGAACGCGCTTCAGTGATTCGCAGATTCCGATGCCCGCTCCCCCCGATACGCCCCATCCGTGATTTTACGTATATAATTTTTGAAGAATATCGCTGTAAAAAAGGAAGAAATAATTTATGACGCCGGAAAACGACGCTCAACGCCCAACCGAGGATCCGGGCCAGCAGCCGGATAAAAACAAAAGCGCGATGGCTGCGATAAACGATTCTACCGTGGCGAAAAAAGCCAACCAGGCGCTGAAAAGCGTCACCGGAACGGCGGAAAAAGTTCAGCGTAACCATATGGTCGCCCATATCATCCGCGCCGCGGAGCGCTTTAACGACAGGCTGGGTAATCAGTTTGGCGCGGCAATCACCTACTTCTCGTTTTTATCGATGATCCCAATCCTGATGGTCTCTTTTGCGGCCGCCGGTTTTGTTCTCGCCTCGCATCCCACGCTGCTACAGGACATCTTCGATAAAATCCTGCTTAACGTTAGCGACCCGACGCTGGCGGCAACGCTGAAAAATACCATCAATACCGCCGTACAGCAGCGTACCGCCGTCGGTATCGTGGGTCTGCTGGTGGCGCTCTACTCCGGCATTAACTGGATGGGCAACCTGCGTGAGGCCATCCGCGCCCAGTCGCGCGACGTCTGGGAACGCACTCCGCAGGATCAGGAGAAAATTTGGGTTAAGTATTTTCGCGACTTTATCTCGCTGATCGGCCTGCTGGTTGCGCTGGTCATTACCTTGTCGATCACCTCTATCGCCGGCTCGGCCCAGCAGATGATTATCTCAGCGCTTTATCTTGATTATATCGAGTGGCTGAAACCGGCGTGGCGGCTGATTGGCCTCGCGATTTCCATCTTCGCCAACTATCTGCTGTTTTTCTGGATTTTCTGGCGACTCCCGCGCCACCGCCCTCGCCGTAAGGCGCTGATTCGCGGCACCCTGATTGCGGCTGTCGGCTTTGAGATAATCAAAATCATTATGACCTGGACGCTACCGGCGCTGGTGAAATCCCCATCCGGGGCGGCATTCGGTTCGGTGTTGGGGATAATGGCCTTCTTCTATTTTTTCGCCCGCCTGACGCTGTTCTGCGCCGCATGGATTGCCACCGCCGAATATAAAGACGACCGCCGGATGCCGGGCAAAGCCCACGACTAAACCATCACTGGGCTGAATAAAAGACGCAAAATTCAGCCCAACCTGGCATTTCAGCATATAAATCCAACATGTAACTTTTATTTAACCTAAACCTGGTTTTATCGACCATTATTTTAATTTTGTGAAGCATTTCATAGAAGTTATTTTTCTGGCACAGAAATTATTCACTTTTTGCTTCTTTTTTCGCCTCCCCCGCCCCTTGTTACAGATTGAAATGTCCCCAAGGCTGTGGCTATATGGCCTTTCGTTCGCAAAAAATAAGAAAGATCTATGCAAGCCACAGCCACAACACTCGACAACGCGCAGGACACCGTTCCGGTTAACTCACGCAATAAAGTCGTCGTCGCCTCACTCATTGGTACCGCCATCGAGTTCTTCGACTTCTACATCTATGCCACCGCGGCGGTTATCGTATTCCCGCACATTTTCTTCCCGCAGGGCGATCCCGCCGCCGCGACGCTACAATCGCTGGCGACCTTCGCTATCGCCTTTATTGCGCGCCCTATCGGTTCAGCGGTCTTTGGCCACTTCGGCGACCGCGTAGGCCGTAAAGCGACCCTCGTCGCCTCGCTGCTGACGATGGGGATCTCCACCGTGGTTATCGGCCTGCTGCCCGGCTATGAAACCATAGGCATTATGGCACCGGTGCTGCTGGCGCTGGCGCGCTTTGGCCAGGGGCTCGGCCTTGGCGGCGAATGGGGCGGCGCGGCGCTGCTGGCGACGGAAAACGCCCCGCCGCGCAAGCGCGCGCTGTATGGCTCATTCCCGCAGCTGGGCGCGCCTATCGGCTTCTTCTTCGCGAACGGCACCTTCCTGCTGCTCTCCTGGCTGCTGACCGACCAGCAGTTTATGGAATGGGGCTGGCGTATGCCGTTTATCTTCTCCGCCGTGCTGGTCATTATCGGCCTGTACGTCCGCGTTTCGCTGCACGAGTCGCCGGTGTTCGCTAAGGTAGCCGCCGCGAAAAAACAGGTCAAAATCCCGCTGGGCACGCTGCTGACCAAACACGTGCGCGTCACCGTTCTCGGCACCTTTATCATGCTGGCGACCTATACGCTGTTTTACATCATGACCGTCTACTCCATGACCTTCAGCACCGCCGCCGCGCCGATTGGCCTCGGCTTGCCGCGTAACGAAGTGCTGTGGATGCTGATGATGGCGGTTATCGGTTTTGGCGTGATGGTACCGGTGGCGGGCCTGCTGGCGGATGCATTCGGTCGTCGTAAGAGCATGGTCGTGATTACGACCCTGATCATCCTCTTCGCGCTGTTTGCCTTTAAACCGCTGCTCGGCTCCGGCAACCCGCTGCTGGTCTTTGCCTTCCTGCTGATTGGCCTGAGCCTGATGGGGCTGACCTTTGGCCCCATGGGCGCGCTGCTGCCGGAGCTGTTCCCGACGGAAGTTCGCTATACCGGCGCATCGTTCTCCTATAACGTCTCGTCGATCCTCGGGGCGTCCGTGGCGCCGTACATCGCCGCCTGGCTGCAGGGCAACTACGGTCTGCCTGCGGTAGGGCTCTATCTGGCTGCCATGGCGGCGCTGACGATGATCGCGCTGCTGCTGACTCACGAAACGCGTCACCAATCGCTGTAACTCTCCCTCCATGCCCCTGGCCATCCGGCGAGGGGCGTCTCCTTGCCGACTATTTTTTCATCTGCGACAGGATTGCCCGACACTGGTTCGCCTCGCCTTCGGCGGGTGAGATCAGCGCCAGCAGCGCGGCGGCCGGCGTCACCAGGGTCGCCAGCGCTGCCGCTACCGCGCCGCGGGCAATCAGCGGCCCCGCCTTCACGCCCGCATTCGGCGACTTAAAGGTGCCGCGCACGTAGAGCGGTGAACGCAGGGTGATAATGCGAAAGCCTTTACTCTCCGGATCGATAGTGAGGTCCAGCTGCTCAGAGGCAAAGCTGGCGGTACCGGTGACGTTGATCAACGCGTTTTCCGTATCAAAGGCAAACACCTGCGGCCGGGCGACGCCGTTGACCACGTCGATATTGGCCGCCGCGCAGTTCACCCGCACCTCATCATCGCCAAAGATCTGCCCGATGATAAAGTTGCCGACGTTCAGGCCGAGGATCTCCATCAGGTTGCGGCTAATTAAACCGTCGTTCATCAGCAGCTTCAGGTTACCGTTACTGTTGCCCAGCAGCGCGGCGACGGAGTTGCCGGTGCCGCGAAGCTGCACATCGCCGTTCATTTCGCCGAGGGTTTTCTGCATCATCTCCACGTTTGGCATCAGCGCTTTCAGCTTCAGGCGGCGCGCCTGCAGGTTCGCCGTCCCCTGCAGCGGTTTTTTATCCCCTTCAAGATGAATGCTGCCGGCAATCGTGCCGTTGGCCAGCCCCAGACGCAGCGGCTGCAGGCGCAGGTCGCCCCTTTCGAGGATCACGTGGGTGGAGAGGTCGCTGATGGGGAGCGTGCCGCCGTGCTCAATGCGCCGTCCTTTAAAACGTACATCGGCATCCATCACCTGCCACTTATCGGTTTCAAAGCGGTCATACGGCAACACTTTTCCGGCCGGCTGCGGGGAGGCCTCGCCTTTGCGCCGTTCGGTCTGGCTGCCTTTACCGCCGGAGTCGACGCCAATCAGCGGCCCCAGATCCGCCAGCCTTAGCTGTCTGGACTCAAGGTCGCCCTCCAGCTTAGGCCGGGGTTTACCGGTGCTGTAGGTCAGCGATCCGTGGATATCGCTCTCGCCGATGCGGCCATTAAAATCCTGATAGGCGAAGCGTGAACCGTTTTTCTCCTTGAAGGTAGCCCGCAGATGCCCGTCGGTCGAAAAAGCCGGCGTATCCGGCAGCAGCACGCCGGTCAGGTCATAGAGATCGCCCAGCGAGTCCCCGGAAAACTTCAGCCGCAGATCGACGCCGCCGAGGTTAAGCGGATCGCTGACCGTGCCGGTAAACGCGACTCGGGTATTGCCGGAACGAAAATCCCCCTGCAGGGGGAACGGCGTCCCTTCGCTGCGCAGCGCCAGCATGCCGCCGATTTTGCCGCTACCGGAGAGCGGCTGTCCGTTGTAGCTCCCTTTCGCCTGCAGGCCGAAGACGTAATCGCCCACTTTCTGCGGCTGCCCTTTCCCCTTCTCGCCGGTCACTTCACTGAACGCCAGCGGCTTACCGAGCGGATCAACCACGATCGTCACGTCAGCGCGCGACACTTTGTCATCAACGGCAATCTTGCCGCGATCGAAAAGAATATTGTCGAGGCGGAAAGACCAGCTGGAAGGCGCCGCATCTTTCTCCGACGACCCCGCCGAAGCCAGGTCAAAAGTCCAGTTGTTGGTCTTCTCCGACAGTCGGATCAGCCGCGCGTCGGGCTGTTCAAGCTTAATCCACGGCAGATAGACCGTTTTGCTGAGCAGAGCCAGCGGGGCGAGAGTCGCCTCAACGCGCGGCAGGTGGACCATTGTGACCTGCGGGATATCAGGGGGGTTGCCAAGGACGATATCTTCGGCATGAACGTGCGGCCAGGGGATCCAGCTTCGCCAGCCGCTCTCGCCGGGCTGGCGTTCCCAGACGACGCCCAGATCGCCGCGAATCGCGAACGGGCGGTTCAGCTCGGCAGAGACTTTCTGGTTGATCGTCGGCTTCAGGCGGTTCCAGTCAAAGGTCGCCAGCACGATAAAAAACAGAACGATCAGTACGACAATCGTTCCCAGGATAATAGCCACGGTTTTTCGGGTTCTGCTCATCCCTTCTGCACTCCTTTTGCGTCTCGTCACTCCTGAATATAGTTGAGAAACGCCATTTGCTCCGCCGAATGAGGTTTTCGTCACATAATCCGCGTCAGGTCAAAAAAATAATGGAACGTTGTTTTAATATCATTGACCATCAAAGCGCCCCAGCGCACACTAGGGTTAATATTGATTTAATTTCAGGTCATCACTATGTCGAAGAAAATTGCCGTCATTGGCGAATGCATGATTGAGCTGTCAGAGAAAGGCGCAGCGGTTAATCGCGGCTTTGGCGGCGACACCTTAAACACTTCCGTCTACATCGCTCGCCAGACCGACGCCAGCGCGCTGGGCGTGCACTACGTTACCGCCCTGGGCACGGACACCTTCAGCCAGCAGATGCTCGAATCCTGGCAGCGCGAGAACGTTCAGACTGACCTGATTCAGCGCATGGCCGACCGTTTACCGGGCCTCTACTACATCGAAACCGACGATACCGGCGAGCGCACCTTTTACTACTGGCGCAACGAAGCCGCGGCGAAGTTCTGGCTGGAGAGCGAGCAGTCTGCGGCCATCTGCGAAGAGCTGGCGACCTTTGATTATCTGTATCTTAGCGGGATCAGCCTGGCGATCCTCAGCCCGACCAGCCGCGAGAAGCTGCTGACCCTGCTGCGGGAATGCCGGGCAAACGGCGGCAAGGTTATCTTTGATAATAACTATCGTCCGCGCCTGTGGAGCAGCAAAGAGGAGACGCAGCGGGTTTATCAGCAGATGCTGGCCTGCACCGACATCGCGTTCCTGACCCTCGATGACGAAGACGCGCTGTGGGGCGAGAAGCCGGTTGCGGAAGTGATTACCCGCACCCACGCCGCCGGCGTTGAAGAAGTGGTGGTTAAGCGCGGCGCAGACTCCTGCCTGGTGGCGATTGCCGGCCAGCCGCTGCGGGAAGTCCCGGCCGTTAAGCTGCCGAAAGAGAAAGTGGTTGATACCACGGCGGCGGGCGATTCGTTCAGCGCCGGCTACCTGGCCGTACGCCTGACCGGCGGCGACGCCGAATCTGCGGCAAAACGCGGACACCTGACCGCCAGCACGGTGATCCAGTATCGCGGCGCGATTATCCCGCGCGAGGCGATGCCGCAGTAATTTTCGATTGCGTTACGCCCGCCTGCGAGAATCCCGGCTGGCTCTGGCATTAGACCGGACAAGGCGCGCCAGCGCCGCCTCCGGGAAAATCACCGGGCCAATCCAGCAATACGTAAAACAGATTAGCCATAAACCTCACCGGATAGCCACGCTATCCGGTTTTGCTTTACTGCGCTGGCGGGATATCCGTCGCTTCGTTACGCCCTTCCACAACATCACCGACGGCGCTCGACGCCGCTGCGGCCGCTGGCGCGGGCGCCATCAGCTTTTCCCACGTCGCCTGCAGTTCCTTCATGTTGTATTCCGGCTCACCCTGCGGCTGCTGCAGCACCAGCGCCATATCCTGCGACAGCTGCTGACGCAGGTACTGATTCAGCATGTCGACCGTCAGCGAATTGAGAAACTCCTGGCGCAGTTTCTGATACTGCTCGGGCGCGATATCCACCACCTGATTTTGCAACGAACGCATCCGCTGGCTAATCAGGATGTACGTATCGGTGCGCGCATAGGTGGCAAACAGCTTCTGCAGTTCGAGGTTTTTCTGCGCGATCAGGGCGTCAAACTCCTCCTGCGGCAGGCCGCGATCGCGGACTTTCGCCAGCTCGCGCGCCACGGTCGTTAAGTTGGCGTTCAGGCGCTCGCCCGGCGATTCGATATTGATCGCGCACTGGGCGCGCTGGTAGAGCACGCGGCAGTCAAAGCCAAGGCCGATATCCTTGATATTACTTTTGCTCAGATTCTGCTGTACGTGCCAGAACAGCGCTTCCCGGGCAAGATCGTCGCGCCAGTAGCGCTGCAGCGCGACCGAGTCGCGGATCGGCTGCCACGGCGCATCCCACATCAGCGACAGCTTATCCTGGCGCACCGCATCGGTCATGATGCTGACCGGCGTCGTCGGCAGCGGCGATAGCGTAGGAACCGCCACCGGCGTTTCGCGCTTGCCCTTCAGGCCGCCGAAAGTTTTGTTGATTTGTTCCGCGACGCTGCGGCTATCCACGTTGCCGACCACAATCAGGGTCATGGCATCCGGGGTGTACCACTTGTGGTAATACTCTTTTAGCTGAGCAATATCCACCGGCTGCTTCAGCGGCGCCGCCGGATCGTGCCCCAGCATGGTGGAGCCTTTTAGCCGATAGCGCCACCAGCCTTCTTTGGTATCCGCAGGCCAGGTCGCCACCATGTCTTCGCCCTGCAGCGCGTGGTTGACGGTTTCCGGGGAGATCGACATTTTACCGCTGGCGCTGGCCAGCCAGCTCAGCGCCTCTTTCAGCAGGTCGTTACGGTTATTCGGTATGCTCAGGTTAAACAAACTGTAGTCATAAGAGACGATGGCGGGCGGCAGAGGACGCTTCGGGTCAATACTCTGCTGCCATAGCGAACGGGCCTGCATGGTCGGGAGGCCACCGTTTTGCGTCAGCGCGAGGCGCGGGATAAAGTGGCTAAAGCCGCTCTGCTGAGTGCTTTCGCTCAGCGAGCCAATATTCACGGACAGGCGAACTTCGATACGATCGCTGGGACGCTGCGGGGTGGCTAAAACCTGCCACTGAAACCCATTCGCCAGTGTCCCCTGTTGCCAGGCCGGGTCCGGCTGGAGCGCTTCTGCCTGCACATAGCCGACCGTCGCCATCATCAGCAAACCACCGGTTAAGAGTCGAATTTTTGTGCCCTGCATGTGAACCCCTGATGAACAATCCTGGTTACAACAGCGGCCCACGGGAGGGCCGCCGAAAAAATATGGTGAGTTAAGTACGTCGGTTAGACCACACGGAGATGAAAATGTCGCATGTTGACGTGAAATAAACATAAGGGTCACCGCCGCGCAAGCGACAGTGACCCCTAATTATGCGCAGGAGCCCGTAGTCCAGCAAGGGACAACGGGCCTAACAGATGGATTTATGAGGATAATTCGTGCGATTTGCTTACCGGAGTACGGTTGTTCAGCACATCATCCAGCTGTTTCGCGTCCAGCTCTTTGACCCATTTAGCGACAACGATGGTCGCGACGCCGTTACCCACCAGGTTGGTCAGCGCGCGCGCCTCGGACATAAAGCGGTCGATGCCAAGAATGAGCGCCAGACCGGCGACCGGCAGGTGCCCGACGGCGGAAATCGTCGCCGCAAGGACGATAAACCCGCTGCCCGTCACCCCCGCCGCGCCTTTTGAGGAGAGCAGCAGCACCACCAGCAGGGTGATCTGATGGAAAATATCCATATGGCTGTTCGTCGCCTGGGCGATAAACACCGCCGCCATCGTCAGGTATATTGAGGTGCCATCGAGGTTAAAGGAGTACCCCGTCGGGATCACCAGCCCCACCACCGACTTACGGCAGCCCAGCTTCTCCATCTTATCGAGCATACGCGGCAGCGCCGACTCGGATGAAGACGTTCCCAGGACAATCAGCAGCTCTTCGCGGATATAGCGGATAAATTTAAAGATGCTGAAGCCGGTGGCTTTGGCGATCGACCCCAGCACCACCACCACAAACAGGATGCAGGTGATGTAGAAGCAGACGATCAGTTGGCCAAGCTGCACCAGCGTACCGACGCCGTATTTCCCAATGGTAAAGGCCATGGCCCCGAACGCGCCAATCGGCGCCAGGCGCATGATCATATTGATGATGCCGAAGATCACCTGCGAGAAGCTTTCGATAACGTTAAAAATCAGCTGGCCTTTGCTGCCGAGGCGATGCAGCGCGAAACCAAACAGCACCGCAAACATCAGCACCTGCAGAATGTTGCCGCTGGCAAAAGCGCCAATCACGCTGCCGGGGATAATATCGAGCAGGAACGCTACGATGCCCTGATCTTTCGCCTGTTCGGCGTAAACCGCCACGGCCTTCGCGTCGAGGGTCGCCGGGTCAACGTTCATTCCCGCGCCGGGCTGCACCACGTTTACAATGATCAGGCCGATGATCAGCGCAATAGTGCTCACGATTTCAAAGTAGAGCAGCGCCACCGCCCCGGTGCGGCCGACGGCTTTCATGCTCTCCATCCCGGCAATCCCCGTCACGACGGTACAGAAGATAACCGGGGCAATAATCATTTTAATCAGCTTAACGAAGGCATCGCCGAGGGGTTTCATCTGCGCACCCAGTTCCGGGTAAAAATGGCCCAGCAGAATACCGATCGCTATGGCCGAGAGAACCTGGACATAGAGGCTTTTAAAGAAAGAGATTTTCATAGGGTGTCCTTTGGAGATAACCACAGACCTTGAGGGGGTATTGCGTCCGTGGCTTAAAAATAACACCCATGAAACATTTCAGAAATAACGAGTGATGAAATTGCAATGTAATTGTTAATTTATTTGAACTGACTCGCATAAGCTAACAATGTTGTTACAAACTTGCATCCTCAACATCACCGGGTAAAAAACGGGCCATAAAAGCCTCAGGCGGCATGGCGCAGCCAAAAAGATACCCTTGCACCGTCTCGACGCCCGCCTCCTGCAGCCAGCGATACTGGGTATCGGTTTCGACGCCCTCCGCGACAATGTGCAGATTCAGCCCCCGCGCCAGCTGGATAATCGCGGGCACCATGCTGATGTCATCGGGCAGCATATCGATAAAGACTTTATCGATTTTCAGGATGTCTACCGGCAGCGATTTAATATGCTGCAGCTGGCGCAGGCCGGCGTAGCCCATACCAAAGTCATCGAGGGCAATCCGCACGCCCGCTTCACGCAGCGGACGCAGCAGGGAAATAATCGCCTGCGGGTCGTCAATCCGACGGCTTTCAGTGACTTCCAGTACCAGCGTACCCGGCGCGATACGATAGCGTGCGAGCAGCGCCAGCATCTCCTCGCCGCGATCGTGATGCAGCAGCTGCAGCAACGACACGTTGACCGACAGCGGCAACATGATCCCCTGATTTTGCCAGGCGGCAAGCTGCCGGCAGGCCTCTTCCATCACCCAGTAGCCGACCGGTACCATCAGCCCGCAGGCTTCGATACGCTCAATCAGATCGCCCGGCAGCGACCAGCTGCCGTCCGCCTGACGCTGACGCAGCAGCACTTCCGCACCGCACACCTCGCCGCTGTGGGTATCCACCTGCGGCTGCAGCCAGATGGCAAACTGCTGGTTATCAAGCGCCGTCAGAATATCGTGCTCTTCCATTAAGCGGCGCTGCGCTTTTTCCATCTGCTGCGGATCGAAGAACTCAATCTGGTTTTTCCCTTTACGACGCGCGGTTACGGCGGCGGAAAACGCCCGACGGTAGAGCTGTTCGGCGTTAATTTCGCCGTTAAACATCGCGATACCGACGCTGGCGCAGGGGCGCAGCTGGATGCCGTGCAGCGGCAAACGTTCATTTAAGACAGTGAGTACTTGCTTACTTAACGTCACCGCCTGCCAGGGTTCGTCAATGCCGTGGGCCAGAATCGCGAAGTCGTAGCCGCTCACCTGAGCCAGCACCATCTGCGCCGGAATAATCGCCCGCAGCTTTTCAACCAGGGTTAGCAGCAGCATTTCACGCTGCGTCTCTTTCAGTACGCCAGCGGTATCCTGTAGCGTTTCGCAGGCGATAATCAGCAGCGCCGAGGCCTGCGGGCGCGCGACGGTTTGCTCCAGCATGGCCATTAGAAAGGCTTTGTTCGGCAGCTCGGATACCGGAAAACGGGTCGATTGCAAAGAGAGTTCGTCGTGCAGGCGCAGCAGCGTCTGCTGATTACGGTTGTAGCTGCGCACCAGCATGCCGATTTCATCGTCATGATGGAGACGCGGCAGCGTGAGCTGATGGCCCAAACGCTCATGCTGCGGGACATCGTTTAGCTCACGGGCGATTTTACGCAGCGGTCGTACCATCAGACGGTTGATGCACCAGGTGATCGCCACCGTCAGCATCAGCACCAGAAGCAAGTAAGCGGTCACTAACGTCGCCAGCGCGCTCATGACGAATTTATACATGCGGTATGAGTCGGCCTGGAGTACCAGATAGGCCAGCGGCTGTGGGTTAGCGGGCCGTTCAAGGGAGTAGATAGGCAGCGAAATCTGTACCGGCAGTTCAAACATACGGGTGATGGTTACCGGTACGGGGCGCTCGGGGATAAAGCGCATCCGCAGCGCCTGGAACTGATTGGGCAGGACAACATCCGCCCGGCTGACGATGCCTGCGGGTTGAATACGGCTCAGAATGGCTTCCGCCTCAGGGATATCGGCTTTCAGGATAGCCGCTGACAGCGGTTCGCGAACGGAACGCGCGATGCTTTCTAACTGCGTGGCCGTGGTAAAACGACTCTGCTGAACAAAGTGGAACAGCAGAATAGAACAGAAGACCAGTACAAACGCCATGGACACGCTCGCGACCATCGCCATCTGTTTAATTGTAAGTGAACGGCTGACGCGCAACGGGGTTCTCCACTGAAACTGAACGCATATCGGGTATAGGTCCCTCTCACCGATCGTTATCAGGCTGATTATATACTCAAATTGTTCGCTCACGCCCGCAAGGCGCGAAGCAATGCCATCAGGCCGCTTTCCCGGAGGCGGCGCAATGCGCCTGTCCGGGCTACAAAACCCGCAGGCGGCGCGGCCGGTGGCCCCGGTAAGCACAGCGCGACCGGGGAACATTCCCGGGTGGCGGCTGACGCCTTACCCGGGCTACGAAATTGCCCGGCCTACACATTCACAGCCGCCATCGGGACGCTTTCCCGGAGGCGGCGCAATGCGCCTGTCCGGGCTACAAAATCCGCAGGCAGCACCGACCTGTAGCCCCGGTAAGCATAGCGCGACCGGGGAACATTCCCGGGTGGCGGCTGACGCCTTACCCGGGCTACAAAATTGCCCGGCCTACACGTTCACAGCCGCCATCGGGCCGCTTTCCCGGAGGCGGCGCAATGCGCCTGTCCGGGCTACAAAATCCGCAGGCGGCGCGGGCCAGTAGCCCCGGTAAGCATAGCGCGACCGGGGAACATTCCCGGGTGGCGGCTGACGC
>NZ_JBEAFH010000060.1:0-62284 GCF_040061575.1 Klebsiella sp. CB_Kp196 | reverse complement strand
CAGGTCCCCGCACAAAGTCAAAACCGCGGCCCCGGCAACTCAACGGGTGATGGTTAAAAAATTAAACAGGTGAAGGAGAATAATATGCGTTTAGCATCCCGATTTGGACTTACTCATTCCATTCGTCAGGAACGCCCACTGACTAACGATGAATTGGTCAAGGTTGTACCTTCTGTGTTTTCAGAAGAAAAGCATAATTCACGTAGTGATCGCTATACCTATATTCCAACCATTACACTGCTGGATAAATTACGTGAAGAAGGTTTCCAGCCATTTTTTGCCTGTCAGTCACGAGTAAGGGATGAGGATAAACGGGGGCATACTAAGCATATGGTAAGACTTCGCCGTGAAGGGGCCAATAAAGGAACAGAAGTACCCGAAATCATTCTTCTTAACTCGCATGATGGATCGTCCAGTTATCAAATGATCCCGGGTATGTTCCGTTTTGTATGCACAAATGGCCTTGTGTGCGGTACGTCGTTTGGTGAGATTCGTGTACCTCATAAAGGTGATATTGTGGGAAGGGTTATCGAAGGTGCTTACGAAGTTTTGGGAATTTTCGATAAAATAACTGAAGGCGTTGATGTCATGAAGTCTATTACCTTAACCAAGGAAGAACAGCGTCTGTTTGGACAAGCTGCATTAACCTACCGATATGAAGATGAAAATAAATCTCCGGTCAGTATTGAACAGATAATTCATCCGCGCCGTTATGAAGATAAAAAAGATGACATCTGGACTACATATCAAAGGGTCCAGGAAAATCTGATTAAAGGCGGTTTGCCTGGCCGAACTGAAAAAGGGAAAAGAACAACAACCCGGCCAGTAAAAGCAATTGATGGTGATGTCAAACTCAATAAGGCATTGTGGTTAATTGCGGAGAAATTCCGCACTCTTAAAGGCTAATTATAAGCGCCGGGCAGCTGTCCGGCGTTTTGATGGTGGGAATACTTATGTTTGAATTTAAAGCTGTCTGTATCAGTATTTCACATATGGAAGAAGGTGATATCAGAGTTCTTCAGGTGCTTTCATCAACAACCAATTATCTAACTTGCGATAGTTACTTAGAGTGGATACATGATACACCTTATGGTTGTGTTATAAGGATGTATGATTTCAAACGCCATCTTCTGGCGCTAAAAAGAGGTGGGGTGTCAAAATTTTTACGCAAAAATCTCATACTAATGCACCGGGAGGGCGGGTATCTGCTTTTTCATTTTGATAGTGATGCCGATTATTATCCAGGTATAGATGCCGTAGATTTTTAAGAAATTCAAGCCTTCTTATATCAGAAGGCTTTTTAGTTCATGGCGATTTTCTGATCTTTAGAAGAAGTTCGTTTGCTTGCTTTGATAGCCGTGTAGTAGTAATGGATCTTCTTCGCATACTCGTAACGTCTTGCTGCCTGGCGCGGGGTCTTTTTGAAGCCTGCATTGTATGCCCCGACTGCATCCCACGAAACGCCCCACTTTTTAAACGCCTGAGCCAGATAATAGGCTCCGGTGTAGATGTTAAGACAAGCATCGCTAAGAAGATGATCCGGTTTTATTCCATATCGCGACAGTTCGTTGAAATGCTGCGAGTCAATTTGCATCAAGCCTGATCCATAACCCGTAACAGGATTACGACCAATCGCATCAATTTTAAATCGTGATTCTTGCCATGATATAGCACGCAGGAGATCCGGATCAATTTTGTAATCCCTGCCAGCCATATCAAAGCAGTCTGCTGCCATTGATGACAATGGTATTAAAGACAGGATGATACCAAACGCTGCTCCCTTCATGAATTCCCCTCCGTGCCAAATCCCGGAATAACCTTAACCCATCCAAGACCGAGACTCAACATATATGCACTCCTCACCACAAAATGACCACACACTACGCAAAATTAAAATTTTGCAGATTTCACTTTAGCTTCAGTGGCTTAACTGTAGTTATATTACATTATGTTATTTTTCTTTATATATATGTGAGTTGCCGGCGAGTCAGTAGTAAGTCGTCGGTAAGTCTATAGCGACTCGTTTATGACTCACTCTTTTATAATCATATATTTAAAGCGACTTAACTCTAGACTTAAGTCGCCATGTGACTCGTAATGCAACTTTCTTAGACTCTAGACTTAAGTTTAGAGTTGTAAAGAAGGTAAACTCGCGTTATCTTCTCGCCATAATAACTTGCTTGATGCTGTTTTTAATAAAGGAACCGATATGGCCAGGGTACAAGCTTATGCTAGTGATGAAGTTGCAGAGAAAATTAATGCAATAGTGGAAAAGCGAAGGGCTGAAGGGGCAAAGGAAAAGGATGTCAGTTTTTCAAGTGTCGCTTCGATGCTCCTTGAATTAGGGCTTAGGGTTTATGAGGCTCAAATGGAAAGAAAAGATTCAGGGTTTAACCAAACTGAGTTTAATAAGATTTTGCTTGAGAATGTCATGAAGACTCAGTTTACCGTATCCAAACTTTTGGCTATTGGCTCTCTAAGCCCTCATGTTACAGGTGATGAACGATTCGAGTTCCGCAGCATGGTGAGTAACATTCGAGAAGATGCAAAAGATGTTATTTCTCACTTCTTCCCCGAGCAGGAAGAAGAGTAAGAACTGGTGTGTGTTTATGGTGGTTTGTAATTAATTCAGTAGTAAAAAAAGAATAATGATCTAGCTTTAAAAAGTGACATGGAAGAATAAGGAATATAGAATACTTACAGGGTTGTAATAAAATTTGTTGAAGCGTTGACGTCCGGGGCTAGTCCCCCCGAACGTCAACTATCCATAGTGTCCTTTCCAGGAGGCGCCTATGTGTGCGAAGGATCGTAGTCATATTGCTGTGCGCAGTCAAACAGATTCCATTCATTCTATGCGCGAGATGCTTAATATTTCATCTTGCCCTGCTTTTATTCGTGATTCCCGGGGCGAAGTAATTCACACCAGCCCAACCTTTGACAAAATTTTCTTAACATCTGGTGGAACTGGAGCATTTGATACACCCAGAGCACCTGGAAGCTGGTTTCTGGATCTCTCCCTGGAGATCAAACTGGAACTGATGCAGTCAGAACTGAAATCGTTTTCAGAAGGTTCTGCTGTACTTGTTAAAAATATTTGGTTGGCAGGTTCACTTTGGACTGTTTTTATTGAAACGTTCTCGATTAATGAAGATACATACAGTAAATGGGTTTTTATAAATGAAGATGAACCGATGCCTCATCCTTCAATGGAATACAATGACTTTTCTATAAAGATGCAAAGATATATCGAAAGAATTCAGCGTTCAGCAAAGTCTGACTGGGCTATCTTTAATCTGTATGCGGTTGGGTTTTCTCATGCATCTATTTCGAAGATTACAGGTGTTGGGGTGCAAACCTCAAAAAATACAGTTAGTAAAATAAAAAAGGAACTGAGCTTTGATAATCGTGACTATATCATAATGTCATCGATCTATACTCTAAGTTATGGAAAGTTTATATCGAATGTGGTTTCGATATTAAACGATGGTGTTAATTTTTTGTTAAATCAATAGTACCGTCGGTACTTTTGATTTGTGAAAATAATTTACTCAAGATTTCTCCTTAGTTTGTTTACTTTTAAATCCTCCAATGTAAGATTTATTAAAGGTTGGTAATCTTACTTTGGAGGTCGATTGGAAAGAGCGATTAGGAGCAACGCACGACCTGCGCCTGGAAAAAATGTGCTTTTAAAATTAGATGAAGAAACTAATCGTCGACTCATCAAAGCAAAAGACAGAAGCAGAAGAAGTAAAACAGCTGAAGCTTATTTGAGACTGAAAGATCATCTAGAACGTTTTCCGGACTTTTATAACTCGGAACTAGCCGTACCAGGAGGTGAAAAGGAAGAGTGATTTAACATCATAGTCAAAAATCTGTTTTATATATCAACCATTCTTTTTAAAGGAAATAAATATGAATGCTGTATTAAGTGTTCAGGGCTCTGCTGTCTCTGAAAAAACCAAACCGTCTTTTATGTCCCGCGTTTTCAATAAAAAGAAAGCCCTGAAAGTCGCTAAAGTTGCGCTGCCGGTTGCTGCTGTGGCGGCGTTCTTCCCGGATGCTGCGATGGCCACCACCACGGCAACCGACCTGATGAAGTCCGGGGATGCGACCGTTAAAGGCACGTTTGGTAAGCAATCCAGCGTAGTCAAATGGGTTGTTCTGGCAGAAGTCGTCGCCGGTGGCATCATGTACATGATGACCAAAAACGTGAAGTTCCTGTTTGGCTTCGCGATTATTTCCACCTTTATAACCATCGGTATGTCGGTCGCCGGTTACTGACAGGAAGCACGTGATGACGGGAGACGAATTAAAGCGATACCGTTTCCCGGAAACACTGACTAACCAGTCCCGCTGGTTTGGCTTATATCTCGATGAACTTATCCCGGCCGTGATTTGTCTCGGCTGGGGTTTCTGGACCAGCAAGTTCATTTTTGGCATAGCTTCAGCGGTACTGGTTTTCTGGGGTATCAAGAAACTGAAAAAAGGGCGGGGCAGTTCCTGGCTACGCGACCTGATTTACTGGTATCTGCCAACCTCCCTTCTTAAAGGTTTCTTTCATGATGTTCCGGACTCCTGTTTCCGGCAGTGGATTAAATAAATCAACGGGGAAATAACATATGGAACATGGTGCCAGACAAAATACCACCCGCGTTATCGCTGTGGGATTTATCAGTCTGGGGACACTCCTGACCCTCAGTCTTGCAACCAATATTATCCAAGGCATAAATAATTACCGTCTGCAGACGGAACAGAAAGTGGCGGTGACACCGATGTTATTCCGTGCACCCTTTGCGGTGTCTCAGAACCAGGCTGACGCCTCTTATATTGAGCAGCTGGGCCTGTCCTTTGTTGCCCTGCGTCTGAATGTCACGCCGGAAACGGTTGATGCCCAGCATCAGCAGCTACTCCGGTATGTATTACCTGCCTCGCAGAACAGCCTCAAGGTCCATCTGGCTGAAGATGCGAAACGCATTAAAGACAATAACGTTAATTCCACCTTTTATATGACGTCGATGCGTGCCTGGCCGGCAGAGAACCGCGTGGATATCCGGGGTGAGCTGAAAACGTGGATTGGGGATTCCAAACCCTACAGTGAAATTAAAAGTTATGTCATTCAGTTCAGTCGTGTCGATGGTGTCAGCTGGCTGGCGCGTTTTGGAGAAATAAATAATGAAAAAAATTAACCCGTTATTTATTTCAGGCTGTCTGCTGTTGGTCGCCCCTGCGATGTCCGCGACCCTCAGCGGTACGCTGGAGCCGACAGTGGTTCCCCTGACCAATGGCGGTCAGGCAAATATTGCCGTGAGTAACACCGATCCGAATCTGTTCACAGTACCTGGCGATCGCATCACGGCGATAAACAGCCTGGACGGCGGCCTGACAAATCAGGAGCAGACCGACAGCGGCGGCGCCATTCTGGCGACCGTCAGTAAAAAACCATTCACCTTCATTGTGGAAACCGAACGCGGGCTGAACTTCTCCATTCGTGCCGTGCCCCGTGCGGGCTCAGGCCGGACAATTCAGCTGGTCAGCGAGCTGGCGGGTACCCCCGGTCCGGCAAAAGCCTGGGAAGAGTCGAACCCCTATGAATCGTTACTGGTTTCGCTGAATCGCGCCGTGCGTCAGGGCAGCGTACCCGGTGAGTATCAGTCTGTCCCCGTCACTTCTGAAGTACTGCAGGTGCCGGCTGGTCTGCGCGCCACTGCCGATCGGGTCTGGGTCGGTCATCACCTGAAAGTTGTCCGTTACAGTCTGGACAATGTCTCCCTGTCGGCCCGTATGGTGCGTGAAAGCGATTTCTGGCAGCCCGGAACACGTGCCGTCATGTTCAGTACCCCGGCGGGCCTGCTGACTGCCGGTGGTCGCATGCAGATCTGGGTCACGACGTCAGATGAAGGAGTGAAGCGCTGATGGCCAACTTCAACACGCTGATCAAACGTAAGCAATATATCTGGCTGGGACTCATTCTGGCGGGCGGCGCGGCAGCCGTCGGAGGCGGGCTGTATCTGTCAGATCTGAACATGAGCTCTGATGAGGAAGCCCCGGCTCAGGGCGAACCCGCACCGGATATGACCGGGGTGGTCGACAGCAGCTTCAACAGTAAGGTGGAGCAGCACGCGACAACAGAAATGCAGGCGACTGCCGCTGATCTCAACAAGCGTTTTGACTCCCTGCAGGGGGAAGTGGACCTACTGAGTAAGGCGCGAACCGCTGACCAGATACGTATCGACAAGCTCAGCAGTGACAATGAAGCCATGCAGAATCAGCTGAAGGCGCTGGGCGTGAAACCGGCTGTCTCTGGTGGCGAGCCCGCGCCGACTCCTCCGTCACCGCCACCCGGTCCGGAAGGGGAGCCGCAGCCAGCCAGTTATCCGCCGCAAACCGGCGCCGCGGTACCGCCTCCGACGGCATTCTATCCGGGGAATGGTATGACACCGCCGCCGCAGGTCAGCTACCAGTCTGTACCGGTACCAAACCAGATACAGCGTAAAACGTTCAGTTACGACAAAGGAAAAAAAACGAAGTCATTGCCGTACATTCCGTCGGGGAGCTTTGCAAAAAGTATGCTTATCGAGGGGGCAGATGCCAACGCGTCTGTTACCGGGAATGAATCAACTGTACCGATGCAGTTGCGTATCACCGGTCGCGTGGAAATGCCAAACAGCAAAACCTACGACCTGACAGGGTGTTTTGTGGGCCTTGAGGCCTGGGGAGATGTCTCCAGCGAACGCGCCATTGTCCGTACCCGCAATATCAGCTGTATCAAAGGTGATAAAACCATCGATCAGCCCATTAACGGCCACGTTTCCTTTATGGGGAAAAACGGGGTTAAGGGAGAGGTGGTGATGCGTAACGGAAAAATCCTCGGCTGGGCATGGGGGGCCGGTTTTGTTGACGGGATTGGTCAGGGCATGGAACGGGCTTCACAGCCGGCTGTTGGCCTGGGGGCAACCGCAACTGTTGGCGCCGGTGACGTTCTGAAAATGGGGGTCGGCGGTGGTGCATCTAAAGCTGCGCAGACGCTGAGCGAGTACTACATCAAAAGGGCCGAGCAGTATCACCCGATCATTCCGATTGGTGCCGGCAACGAAGTGACCGTCGTGTTCCAGGATGGATTCCAGCTGAAAACGATTGAAGAACTGGAAGCGGAAAAGAACGGGCAACAGCAGGCTCAGAATCAGGAGGCGGAGCCGGCACCGCAGGCTGATGCACATCATCAGTCAGGCGGCGGTATGAACGGATTCAATACTGACGAGATGCTGAAGAAGCTGGGCAAACTTGATCCGCGTGAGTTCTCTCCGGGCGCAGCGCCGCAGGGGGAAAATAATGGCTAAGTCTCTCATTACTGCTGTTCTGTCAGCACTGCGCTGGGCTCACTGGCTGGTTAAGTGTGCGGTGGTGTATCCGCTGGCCATGATGATGTTACTGGTTGTTCTGGTGTTCCTGACGGGACCGTACACGTTCGGCCAGACGCTGGTGAAAACCGTAGAGTCTGTGCAGCAGTAGGGATATGTCATTCAGGACTGCACGGGGCCGAAAGAACTTAATGGTGATGCGGTGAACGCTCCACTGCCTCCGGTTTTACAGGAAGACTGCACCACCGTCAGTACGGATGCGGCAGGGTATGCAGCATATATCGACCAGAGCTATACGCATAATATTCTCTGGCTCTGGCTGCTGATGGCGGTGGTGTTTACCGGGATCGCTGTGGTTTTCCGTCGGACTCCTGTCCGCAGGGTGATCATACGGAAAAACGGTGTTGTCGTCGGAGAGGCTGGTTCGGGTTCTTCAGGGCTGATTCTAGCCCGATCTGATGTCAGCCAGATTAAGCGTGTTTACTATGAAATGAGTCCGGATGAAGGGGATAAATTTGTTCGGGCGATTAAGGAAAATACCCAAATCAGGATGAACCTGAAGAAATAACCGATAAATAGCGAGAAATATCATGAAGGAATTAATGCTGTTAATTCCTCTGGGCAGCGCTTTGCTCTTAACCGGGTGTGCGGGCACAGAGACCGAATTTCAATGTAATGCCACGACGTCGGATACCTGTATGACGATGGAGCAGGCAAATGAAAAAGCGAAGCTGAAGGAGGTACGCAGTGATGCAAAGCCGGCTGCGGCCGGGTTGCCACAACTGGCTGAGGGTAATTTCAGAACCACGTCAGTTAATTCGTTCCCGTTGCCGCCTCAACCCAACCTGAACCGGGCCAGAGTGGCAGCGGAGAGAGAACGAGCACGTGCAGTGTACCTAAATAATCCAACGGCAAAGAATGAGGCAATATATTTCGAAACCGAGAAAAGGCTCCAGTCTTTGCCGGTAGTGAAAATGTCTTTACCAGTAGTGGCGTCAACGTTTACGTCACCGTCAACACCGCCAGGTAATTATCCCCGGCCATTAAGAAAAGGGGAGGAGACAACGTCATTGTGGATAGCGCCGTATGTGGATTCAGATGATGTATATCACCAGCCGGCAACGGTTCTTTTTGTCGTAAAACCATCGGCGTGGGGACAGCCTCGCCTTAATTGATTCACAGCGCCATTGCTGGCGCTGCAGTAGTGTTCCATTTCTGAATTATAACGAGTGCCCTCTGCGTTGAAAGGGATGGGCGGTAGCGTGTGAAATGAACGTCGATAACGAAAAATGAAAGAATTTGAAAAATGACTGACTCAATGAAATATCTATGGCTGCTTTTGCGCGAAGATTCGTCATATATTTTTATGTTGATTCTTATTGTTGGTTCTGCCGTAATCGTGTCTTCCTTTTTTCAGAGAGTAATCACATCCTGGTGGGGTAAAACCCTCAGTGTGATACTGTGTATGGTGAGTATGATTACTACAGCAACAGGAGTTCTTGATCCTGAGTCAACATATAAACAAATTATAAACAGGAAAGAAAATATCATTTATACGCTTAGAAATTGCAGAGTCTCCGCATTTGAAGCGCAGCAGGCAGGGTTTCTGGCTAAAGCAAAAGATGCCTGGTCTTGCCCGGATGGCGTAACACGGTATATGGATGTGAGATACAGAGATAAGGCAGAGATTAATAAACTTAGTACGGAAGGTAAGTAACGTTATGGATGAATTATTCAAATGGACGATGGCGCTGGTGTTTTTATTGACAGGTTATCGCCTGCTTTTTTCTAGTGACAGTAATACAGTGCCCGAAGTTCTTTCTCATCACTGGAAAAATGACTGCCGGTTGCTTGAGACTAATATTGATAAAGGGTTTTCTCTCCAGCGCAAAATAGACTTCAGTGTGGTGATGTTATTGAAAATGTCAGCAAGGCTGATTATGACAGAGCGATAAGGGGCGATAAGCAAACAACTATCGCAGAGGCAATGAAAGAAATATTCATTCGTTAATATATAAACAGAGGCAATAAAGTATGCATGCCTTTATTTTTCTGGTGCTGATGACGCCGAGTAGTGGTGGTGGAATTTGGGATATTACTCCCATGCCTAATACAGATGTCTGCATAAAAATGCTACGGGTACTCGAAGCACGTGGTGGCAGAGGTTACGGAAGTAATACAGGAGAGTGCATTGAAATTAAAACCCGCGAGCCTTTGAGCAGCGTGATAGAAACATTGAGTGAGGGTGGGTAAATGGCTGAATACCAGTTAAGTTTTGATGGTTTTGTTCGACTTTTTTTTGCAATGGCAATCATTATCTGCGGTTACGGCTATGTAATTATTGGTGTTTTTATAAGAGATGCGCTTGCCTATATTTTAATGTTGTTTGGGCTTACAGGTCTCAGTGCTTTATTTTCTTTAATGGTATTCATGGATAAAAATATGTGGGCCGGTTCTCCTGATTTGACGCTATCAGTAATAACGGGATTTTTTTCAGCCACAGTGATCTTTTATATGTTTTATGTCTTGATTTATTACTTTGATCGGATGGGGGCGGGTGAATAGTAAGACCGGTGGTCAGTGTTAACAATCTCACGTTATTTGAAAGTATGCAGCATAAGGAATAAGAAAGTGAAAGCGTACTATATACTTGGACATAACGTTGCATGGCTTAACGGTATATGCCTGATTCTTTTTGTTATTGGTTTGGTCGGTGCGCTGGCAATGGTTGCCATCCCTGAAAAATTCAATCTTCGAGTTAACAGAGGCGATACATTCATATACTGTGCGCTTATAGCGGTGGTTGGGTTTTCCGGGATGTTCGTTATCTCCATTCACTCATTTTCGATGGATGAACTTGAAGCAGGTAGACACTGGAAAGATGACTGCCGGACACTTGAGGTAAACATGCCGACAGGCGCTTTTACCAGCCCTGTTAATAAACTGGACTGTGATGGCATCATCATTAATGTGCCTGGTGGGCAGTATTATTCCTATATCCATCAGTGGGAATTATATAAAGCTAACTCAAAATGAAATGCTGATTAATAAACTGGATTGACCGGTAGGGATGGAACAATGGAAAGACAACAAGAAATTGAAGAGCGCTCTCGGGATTTAATAAGAAAGGCCGATGAAAAAGAAAGGCAAGAATTGAAACGTTTTGATCTGCTATATGGTATTTTTTGGGTTCTTCTTTTTTTTGCTTCAGCTGGATGTTTTTTTGTTCAGTATGAAGATTTTCGCGATATGCAGCCCGCCACTCCAGAACAACTGCAAAGTATTATTCATGATGCGCCTTGTGCGGGTGAGGCTTTTCGGATGGCTCTTCAAACTAATAATGTGACTTCGTCAGCGACATTAACTTTTGGTGACGCAAAAAAGATGGCATCAGAATGCAAGGATAAAAAAGAGATTAAAGCAGTACGTGAAAAACAACTTAACGCACTGAACGATATGAGCAAATAATCAGGGGATGGATATGATGCTGTTTCTTCGAAAGTATGGATTTTTGTTTACCCCTCCAGTCTACTGGCTCATCTATCTGGGAGCCAGACTGACTTACAATGGACTGGCAGGAGACTTTTCTGCTGATTTCCTTCAGGGTATTCGACATGAAGGCGTCTATATTATCTGTAGTTTGTGTGTATTTTATTTTTTCTGCTTAGAGGTGGAAGTTGGTGATGGCGAATTCTCAGCGAACATTCTGTTCCTGATTGTTTTCTTTCATGTGGTTTTATTATTTATCACTCTGCTTATTTGTTTGTGGCAAGGGGAGGTGTTGTTGGATTCGATCTTTATGGGTCAGATTATCGCCTCCATGTGTTTATTGTTTTTCATTCCTGTGCTTTCCATTATAAGGAGGAGTTTCTAGTGCGGCTGTGAATATTCTTCTTGCCATTTATTACCCTTGTTATTTTGAAATGCTCTTAAAGGAACGCCTGCATGAGTAATAACATCATCGATGCCGTCACCCAGACTGTGAATTCACTGGTATCAGCACTGAAGCTGCCCGACGAATCTGCAAAAGCCAATGACACGCTGGGCAGCATGAATTTCCCCCAGTTCAGCCGTATTCTGCCCTATAAGGATTATGATTCCGCGACCGGTCTGTTTATTAATAACAAAACCGTCGGTTTTATGTTTGAGGCGCGTCCTTTACCCGGTGCGGATAAAAGTATCGTCGCCACACTGGAGCATTTACTGCGCAGCAAACTTCCCCGGGGCGTCCCGGTCAGTTTTCATCTGGTCTCCAGCAAACTGGTCGGCAATGATATCGACTACGGTCTGCGTGAATTCCGCTGGAGTGGTAAACAGGCTAAAAAGTTTAACGCCATTAATTACTATACGGACAAGGATAATTACTACGTTATCGGGAGTATGGACGAGCGCTGGCAGGGTAAAGGCGCGGAAGCGCTTGGTCTTGAAGGAAAGGTGGACAAGCAGGTCTTCACGGAGCTTCTGCAGGGAAAACTACCTGATGGCAGCGACCTGACCCGGATACAGGATGGCGTGAATAAACACCGGCCCGGTTACGATCTGACCTTCTCGGCCCCCAAAAGTGTATCGATGCTGGCTATGCTGGGCGGCGATAAGCGTCTTATCGATGCTCATAATCGCGCGGTGACAGTGGCTCTTAACCAGGTGGAGTCCCTTGCCTCCACACGGGTAAAGAGAGATGGCGTTTCTGAAACGGTCCTGACCGGGAATCTGATTATTGCCCGCTTTAACCACGATACATCGCGCGCTCAGGACCCACAGATACACACGCACAGCGTGGTTATCAATGCGACACAGAACGGCGATAAATGGCAGACGCTGGCCAGCGATACCGTCGGTAAAACCGGGTTTTCCGAAACCATACTGGCCAACCGCATCGCATTCGGAAAGATATACCAGAACTCTCTCAGGGCCGATGTTGAGTCTATGGGTTACAAGACAGTGGATGCGGGTAAGAATGGCATGTGGGAGATGGAGGGCGTGCCGGTTGAGTCGTTTTCCACGCGCAGTCAGGAGCTCCGGGAGGCTGCAGGACCCGATGCCTCCCTGAAGTCCCGGGATGTGGCCGCGCTCGATACCCGCAAGTCGAAAGAAGCCATCGATCCGGCAGAGAAGATGGTGGAGTGGATGAACACGCTGAAGGAGACCGGGTTTGACATCCGGGGGTACCGTGAGGCCGCCGATGCGCGGGCCGCAGAGCTGGCCCGTGCACCTGCCGCGCCGGTGAACACTGACGGTCCGGATATCACGGATGTGGTGACGAAAGCGATTGCCGGTCTCAGCGACCGCAAGGTGCAGTTCACGTATGCCGACCTGCTGGCACGCACGGTCGGCCAGCTGGAGGCGAAGGACGGTGTCTTTGAGCTGGCGAGAAAGGGCATCGATGCCGCCATTGAACGGGAGCAGCTTATCCCTCTCGATCGCGAGAAAGGCCTGTTCACCTCAAACATCCACGTTCTCGATGAACTCGCCGTCAAAGCCCTGAGTCAGGAGGTGCAGCGCCAGAATCATGTCTCTGTCACGCCCGATGCGTCTGTGGTGCGCCAGGTCCCTTTCAGCGATGCCGTCAGCGTGCTGGCGCAGGATCGCCCGGTCATAGGTATCGTTTCCGGTCAGGGCGGTGCAACCGGCCAGCGGGAGCGGGTGGCCGAGTTAACCCTGATGGCCCGGGAGCAGGGGCGTGACGTCCATATCCTGGCGGCCGATAACCGTTCACGAGATTTTCTCGCCGGTGATGTGCGTCTGGCCGGGGAAACGGTGACCGGTAAATCCGCCCTGCAGGACGGGACGGCGTTTATTCCGGGCGGAACACTCATCGTGGATCAGGCGGAGAAGCTGAGCCTGAAGGAAACGATTTCCCTGCTTGATGGCGCGATGCGCCATAACGTGCAGGTCCTGCTCTCCGACAGCGGGAAGCGCAGCGGGACCGGCAGCGCGCTGACGGTGCTGAAGGACAGCGGCGTGAATACGTATCGCTGGCAGGGTGGCCATCAGACCACCGCCGACATCATCAGTGAACCGGATAAAGGAGCACGCTACAGCCGGCTGGCACAGGAGTTTGCCGTCAGCGTGCGTGAAGGGCAGGAAAGCGTGGCCCAAATCAGCGGGACGCGTGAACAGAGCGTACTCAACGGCCTCATCCGAGACTCCCTCAGACAGGAGGGGGTGCTGGGTGAGAAAGACACGACCATTACAGCCCTGACGCCGGTGTGGCTGGACAGCAAAAGCCGGGGCGTGCGGGATTATTACCGGGAGGGGATGGTGATGGAACGCTGGGATCCGGAGACCCGGACGCACGATCGCTTTGTCATTGACCGGGTGACCGCGAGCAGCAATATGCTGACCCTGAAAGACCGGGAAGGGGACCGTCTTGATCTGAAGGTTTCCGCGGTCGACAGCCAGTGGACGCTGTTCCGGGCAGATACACTGCCGGTGGCAGAGGGGGAACGTCTGGCGGTGCTCGGGAAGATACCGGACACACGCCTTAAGGGCGGGGAGAGCGTCACAGTGATGAACGTGGAGGACGGGCAGCTGACGGTACAGCGGCCGGGGCAGAAAACCACGCAGACCCTGGCCGTGGGTGCGGGCGTGTTTGACGGTATTAAAGTCGGCCACGGCTGGGTGGAAAGTCCCGGCAGGTCGGTTAGCGAGACGGCAACGGTCTTTGCGTCGGTGACGCAGCGTGAGCTGGATAACGCCACCCTCAACCAGCTGGCACAGAGCGGAAGTCACCTCCGGTTGTACTCGGCGCAGGATGCGGCGCGCACGACGGAGAAGCTGTCGCGGCATACCGCGTTTAGCGTGGTCTCAGAGCAGCTGAAGTCCCGATCCGGCGAGACGGATCTGGATGCGGCCATTGCGCAGCAGAAGGCCGGGCTGCATACCCCGGCAGAACAGGCCATTCACCTGGCCATCCCGCTGCTTGAGAGCCAGGACCTGACCTTCTCCCGGCCCCAGCTGCTGGCGACGGCAATGGAAACCGGGGGCGGGAAGGTTTCGATGGCGGACATCGACACGACCATCCAGGCACAAATCAGGTCGGGGCAGTTGCTGAATGTACCGGTGGCACCCGGGCGTGGCAATGACCTGCTGATATCCCGTCAGGCCTGGGACGCCGAGAAAAGCATCCTGACCCGGGTGCTGGAAGGTAAAGACGCGGTGGCCCCCCTGATGGACCGCGTGCCGGACAGTCTGATGACGGAACTGACCGCCGGACAGCGGGCGGCGACCCGGATGATTCTGGAGAGCACGGACCGGTTCACGGTGGTTCAGGGGTATGCCGGGGTGGGGAAAACCACCCAGTTCCGGGCAGTCATGAGTGCCATCAGTCTGCTGCCGGAAGAGACCCGCCCGCGCGTCATCGGTCTGGCGCCGACGCATCGCGCGGTCGGGGAAATGCAGAGTGCCGGCGTGGATGCGCGCACGACGGCGTCGTTCCTCCACGACACGCAGCTGCTGCAGCGCAATGGGCAGACACCCGATTTCAGCAACACCCTGTTCCTGCTCGACGAGAGCTCGATGGTGGGGCTGGCCGATATGGCAAAAGCCCACTCCCTCATCGCCGCCGGCGGTGGACGGGCGGTGCCCAGCGGGGATACCGACCAGCTGCCGCCCATCGCGTCGGGCCAGCCGTTCAGGCTGACGCAGCAGCGCAGCGCCGCCGACGTTGCCATCATGAAAGAGATTGTGCGCCAGGTACCTGAGCTGCGACCGGCGGTCTACAGCCTGATTGAGCGGGATGTGCACCGCGCCCTGACCACCATTGAGCAGGTCACGCCGGAGCAGGTGCCGAGAAAAGAAGGCGCCTGGGCGCCGGGCAGTTCTGTGGTGGAATTCACACAGAAGCAGGAAAAGGAGATAGAAAAGGCACTGAGCGAGGGGAAAACCCTGCCGGAAGGTCAGCCCGCGACGCTCTACGAGGCGCTGGTGAAGGACTATACCGGACGGACCCCGGAGGCACAGTCGCAGACTCTGGTGATCACCCATCTGAATAAGGACCGGCGGGCGCTGAACAGTCTGATCCATGACGCACGGCGGGAGAACGGGGAAACCGGCAAAGAGGAAATCACCCTGCCGGTGCTGGTCACGAGTAACATCCGTGACGGTGAACTGCGCAAACTGTCGACCTGGACGGCTCACAAGGAGGCGGTGGCGCTGGTTGATAACGTATACCACCGTATCAGCAAAGTGGATAAGGATAATCAGCTGATCACCCTGACAGACAGTGAAGGAAAGGAGCGATTTATCTCACCCCGGGAGGCATCGGCAGAAGGCGTCACGCTCTATCGTCAGGAAAAGATCACCGTGTCTCAGGGGGACCGAATGCGCTTCAGCAAAAGTGACCCGGAGCGCGGCTATGTGGCCAACAGTATCTGGGAAGTGCAGTCTGTTTCGGGTGACAGTGTCACGCTGTCTGATGGCAAAATCACCCGTACGCTGACCCCGAAGGCGGAGCAGGCACAGCAGCATATCGACCTCGCCTACGCCATCACCGCCCACGGCGCCCAGGGGGCCAGCGAGCCGTATGCCATCGCGCTGGAAGGGGTGGCCGGTGGCCGGGAACAGATGGCCAGCTTTGAGTCTGCCTATGTGGCTTTATCCCGCATGAAACAGCATGTTCAGGTCTACACCGACAACCGTGAGGGCTGGATAAAGGCCATCAAGAATTCACCTGAGAAAGCGACGGCGCACGATATTCTTGAACCCCGTAACGACCGGGCGGTGAAAACAGCCGATCTGCTGTTCGGGCGGGCAAGGCCACTGGATGAAACCGCCGCGGGCCGGGCAGCCCTGCAGCAGTCCGGTCTGGCACAGGGAAGTTCACCAGGAAAATTCATTTCTCCGGGGAAAAAGTACCCTCAGCCGCATGTGGCGCTGCCGGCATTTGATAAAAACGGGAAAGCCGCCGGTATCTGGCTCAGCCCGCTGACCGATCGGGACGGACGGCTGGAGGCTATCGGCGGAGAGGGACGAATTATGGGCAATGAAGACGCCCGGTTCGTGGCGCTGCAGAACAGCCGCAACGGAGAAAGCCTGCTGGCCGGGAATATGGGGGAGGGCGTCAGAATGGCCCGCGACAATCCCGATACCGGGGTGGTGGTGCGGCTGGCCGGTGATGACCGCCCCTGGAACCCCGGGGCCATGACCGGCGGGCGGGTATGGGCTGATCCGGCGCCGGTGGGTCCGGTACCGCAGGCCGGGGCTGACATTATCCTCCCGCCAGAGGTTCTGGCGCAGCGGGCGGCAGAAGAACAGCAGCGCCGCGAAATGGAAAAACAGGCGGAACAGACTGCCCGGGAAGTGGCCGGGGAGGCGCGTAAAGCCGGCGAGCCGGCGGACCGGGTGAAAGAGGTTATCGGGGACGTCATTCGCGGACTGGAGCGTGACCGGCCGGGTACGGAGAAAACGACGCTACCGGATGATCCTCAGTTCCGGCGCCAGGAGGCGGCGATTCAGCAGGTGGCCTCAGAAACTCTGCAGCGTGAGCGTTTGCAGGCTGTGGAGCGGGACATGGTGCGTGACCTGAACCGCGAGAAAACCCTCGGGGGCGACTGACGCGCCTGCGGCTTGTCTGCCCCGGCAGGGCCTCCGGTTAACACCGGACACCCTGCCGGGGTGCGGAAAAAAGAGAGAAGGATACAGAGATGACAGCACACACAATGGGTTTCAGAGCCGCTGACCGCTGGCTGCAGGCATTACTGACCTGGACACCGGGTCAGACGGATATGATTAAAACGGTGGCCCTGGTCCTGATGGTCACCGACCATGCCGGGTTACTGCTGGCACACAATAACGAGATAATGCGGCTTCTGGGACGGGGCTGTTTTCCGCTGTTCGGTCTGGCATGGGGAATGAATCTGGCACGGCACGCGGAAATACGCCAGTCGCAGCTCAACAGCCTGTGGGTCTGGGCGCTGGTTGCCCAGGTGTCGTTTATGCTCATCGGGTACCCGTGGTATACCGGGAATATTCTGTTTGCCTTTGCCGTCACGGGCCAGGTCCTGCGGTGGGTCAGCCAGCCGTCCTGGTATTACACCCTCCCGGCGGCTGGACTGCTGGTCGCCTGGATACCCCTGTCAACCGCCAGCTACGGCATGGCCGGAGTGGGTATGCTCACCGCCAGCTGGCTGCTTTGTCGCGCACAGCATGCACCGGAACGGCTGGGATACGGTGTGCTGTGGGCCCTCATGGTGTTGCTGATGAATATGAATGACGTGAGTGAATCAGTGGCCGGGCTGGCGATTGCGCTGCTGACGCTGATGGTGTGCTCATCTGCCGGAGAGCGTGTGAAACGCTTCTGGCCGCGGCAGTTCTTCGTGATGTTCTATGCGGTGCACCTGGCGGTACTGGGTATTGTCGTCTCAATGTGAAACCAAGAGCAGGAAAGGGCGATGTCGTTCAGGTATAGTAGCTCTTATTAGCTGAACGATAGGCAATTGTTATGGCAGAAGAAAAACGCCCTGTACTGAGCCTGAAACGAAAACCGGCGGAGAACAGTACGACCCCCGCAGAGGCGACCCCTGCTCCTGGTGTGGTGCGCCGTAAGAAGGTCGTGGTGGTCTCGTCCCCGCCGGCCTGGAAGGCAAAGAAAGCGAAACTTGAGAAGGTTAAACAAGTGGCCGAAGCCGCCGCGCGCAACACTGCGCCGGCGCCGGTTAAAGCGGTAAAGACGCCACCTCCGGTGCGTTATCTTCGCCTGCTGCCGCCGGAACAGGCCATTATGACGCTGAAGGCTTTCTGGCCACAGCTGTTCGACGGAAACTCCCCCCGTCTGCTGGTAACGGGCATGCGCGAACAGCTGTTTGCCGATATTGTGAAGCGCGACCTGCCGCTGTCGCATAAACAGGTGATCAAGTGCCTGAAGAGTCTGACCCGGTCTGCGGGCTATCTGTCCCGGATGAAGGTGGGGGCCTCCCGCTATGATCTGCAGGGGAATGCCGTCGCGACCGTCACCGCAGAGGAAGCGCAGTACGCCAGTGAGCGCATGATGAAAGAACTCCTGCGAACGGAGCGTATGCGGAGCCAGTCTGCTGACTGAATACAATCGGGGAGAGGAAATGGATTTTGAAGCGCGGAAACAAAAGGCGCTGGCGATAATGGCCAGCCGTAAGATGTGGAAAAGCAATTATGCACCGCTTCTGATACGCCTGCTGTGGCGGCTGGGGATAAAGATTCCCCCTCTGCCGTTTGCTCCGCTCTGGCAGGTTTTTGGCGTGATGACAGCCTCTTTCTCCGTCGGATACGGGCTGTGGATGTACTGGATGGTGTGGCGGGCCCAGGGGATGTCCCCCCTGTTCGCTTGTAAAATCAGTCTTATCGCCGGCGTGTTATTTGGCCTGACGATGGCGTTGTTTCATCTGTGGCGCCGAAAGGTGAATAAATTACCTGACTGGAAAGATTTATAACGGAATCAGAAGAACGCCGGAAACAGGACTTACCCTGGCTGAATGGCATGAATTTTCGCGCTATGCACTTGCGTGCATACTCATGCATGCCGTAAAAACAGAGCCTGCGCGTTTCTGGCGGGTTTTCGGGTGGTTTGTTGCCTGTTTTACCGGTTTTCCGTCAGAAACGCCCTGAGGCCGTTTTAGCGGTGCGTACAATTAAGGGATTATGGTAAATGGTGACTTGGTTAATCATAAACATCCTGGGGGATGGCATACACCAGCTGGATATCCGGTGCATCGTTGAGCCATCGACCTGATTTTTTCATCAGGTAGCCACCAATTTCTTCGGTAGTCAGCCGAGCATGAAACAATGCTTCATCATTGAACCAGCAGTCAGGGTGATAGATGAGATCCAGTGGGTTTGCCCTGAAATTAATCTCCAGTAACTGGAGTGCATAGCTGTGGTCAGATGCACTACCTTCTGCTTTGCGTATAAAGTTGATAACGTCGTTCAGTTCTGTCCATGTAAAGTCATCAAGGTATTTTTCCTGATTAAGCGCCATCCTGGTGAAATCTAGTGCACTTGTCCAGGATGAAAAATCACGAAAATCAGAGAACCCGCAGGGCATGACGACCTGTGCATTCCAGTCTGCCATCATCTGTTTTAGTTCTTCATTGTTTTCGTCCATCCCGTTATCGATGTGATCGAGAATGCCATTCAGCTGACTGACCAGTTCTTTCATCTGTTTACGGGTGACCCGTGCGGGTTTCATTCGCTCAGGTAATGGCATCAGAAATACTCTCTTTTTTATCGTGCACTCGGGGGAACTAAGTAATCTATCGGGCTATGAATCAGAGCTCAAATCGTTTTTTTTTCTTTCTGATGATCCGCATTCAGCGCTTTTGTGGCTGTAGGCCCATCAGAAGCAGAAAAAGCTGCACGAGCGGAGAAGGTAGCTAAGGAAAAACAGCAAGCAGAAGAGGCTGCAAAAGCATTCGCAGCGAAAACAGCAGCGGCATCCGCCGCTGCGGAAAAAGAACGTCAGAATGCGATTTCTGCTGCGGCTGCTGCAGGTCAACATCAAACTGTTCCTGATGCGCGTAATAATCTGAATCAGGCGACTGCTGAAGCATCACGCCTGAAAACAGTGGCAGATAATGCCCTTAATACAGCGAAGAATAAGCGAAAGGAAGCTATCGATGCCGTACCAGTAGCAACTCAGGCTGAGAAAAAATATCAGGATCTGCAGCAAAGCATTAAAGGCCTCACGCTGAATAATAACGGCCAATACGGTACCCAAAAATGGGAGGTTATCAGTTCGAATAAAGAGCATGACCACTGGGGATACCGGTTCTATCCATCTGGGATCACAAAAGCTCAGGTTGATGCAGCGCAGAATGATGCGGTGAACAAACGAAATGCTGCCTCCAGTCTTGCCAGCCAGGCAACGGCCGCTGAGCAGGCCAGTCTGCAGGCATCAGCTGCCTATAATGCTGCAGAAACGCGCCGTCAGGCTGCCCAGGTTGCATTAGCGTCCGCAGAACAAGCCGCCGCTGCGGCAGAAAAAAACGACAGGCTGATGCAGCAGCGAAAGCCGCTGAGGAGGCCAGAACCATTGCCGAAAAAGCAAAAGCGCTGCTGGCCCGTCGTACAGCCGCAGATAAACTGAAATCTTCAGAGATTCAGGCTGTCAGGGGTATCCCGGCTACAGCGGCACCTTTTGCTATTCCTCTGACCTGGTCAACTGCGTCACGTGGAGGTTTTACTCTGTCGGCTGATGCTGCGGCCAGCCTGGGAGCTTTCATCAGCGAGGCTCTGGCGACGTTACGTGTCGCTGTGGTGGCTAACCCGGTAGCATTAACCATTGCCGGTCTTGTGTTATCGAAATCAGTTGGCGTCGGTAGTGATATGGTGCCCGGTCGGGATATCAGTTCGATGATGCCTGGCGATGCGTTTAGTCTGCCTGATACCGCGGCATTGAATAAAGCAGCAGATCAGAAAACATCTGTCAGTATGCCGGTTCGTGGCCGTCTGGTTATGAATGATAGCGGCATTCTGGATGTTCAGCTGGTCAAAACCAATACTGCCGGTGCCGTGAAGGTCGCTCGTGCTGTACTGGATAAGGAAACCGGCTACTGGGGCTATACTCTTCCCGTTGTCGCAGATGTTCCGGCGCAAACTATTTTTGTCAGCCCGGCTGACGCACCTGGTGCAAACGGACCACTGACGCTAAGCGGGCCGGTACCACTACCGGAGCGTATTCTGCATACCGGTGATCAGATTTCGGCGCCACAGGCTACAGATAAAACCGTGACGCCGGTAGCGGATGACCTCGATTTTGAAGATATTATTCTGGTGTTTCCACCGGAGTCCGGCCTAAAACCGCTGTATATGATGTACCGTAGCCCTCGTAACATGCCCGGTACAGTAAGCGGCAAAGGGCAGAACGTTGGCAATAACTGGATGGGGGGGGCCAGTACCGGGGATGGTGCTCCTGTTCCTTCCCAGATTGCGGATAAATTACGCGGGAAGACTTTCGGTAGTTTTGATTCTTTCCGTCGGGCGTTCTGGAAAGCGGTTGCTGACGATTCTGCACTAAGCAAGCAATTTAGTGAAGCTGATATTAATCAGATGAAAGCTGGAAGGGCACCTACTGCGGACTTTTTAGAATCAGTAGGGAAACGTGTTAAAATTGAATTACACCACGAAAAAGAAATATCTCAAGGAGGGGCTGTTATGGATGTCGATAACATTAAGGCGCTAACACCTAAAAATCATATTGAGACACATAAAGGAAAATAAAATGGCTGGTAATAAAATTTCAGATTTTACGGAAGAAGAATTTACTGCTTTTGTTAGTAAAATAATCGCTGCTGATTTTCAAACTGACAAAGAGAACGATGATGCTATTTATTCGTTCGCCCAACTAACAGAGCATCCTGCTGGTTGGAACCTCATCTTCAAGCCTAAGGTAGGCGAAGATTCTTCGGCGAAAGGAATTGTTAAAACCGTAAAGGAATGGCGAGCTGCTAACGGTAAGCCAGGTTTTAAAAAATCGTGATTGAATGTGCGGGTTCAGGTGATGAATCCGCACATTTTTAACTCTGGATTTGAAGAATAATTACTAGATATCCATTATTTTTTCCTGTCTCCAAACTGACCCCATGATGGATGGTTTATGGCTCTGTCCAAGATACCGGCGACGGACCCGTCTGCTACTGGTTTCGGCATACCACAAAATCCTGACGCCTCCGCATGGCGTCGTTGTCCAACCCCGGGAACGGGGAAAAGCCAGTTTCCCCCGCTCCCGGCGTTTCTTAAACACCCGTTAAGGAAATACTGTGAAAAAAATGAACCGTACGCTCCGCAGATGTTGTCTGTCCGGGCTTATCAGCCTGTCTTTGTTTGCACCTTTTCCGGTTGTGTATGCCGACAGCATCGAGACGGGATATTCGCCGGAAGGAACGGCTCTGCAGCTGGTCCTGAAGACTATTAATTCTGCACAGCAGGAAATCCGGCTGATGGGCTATTCCTTTACCTCACCCGAAGTCGCCGGCGCGCTTGTCAGGGCAAAGCGGCGTGGCGTCGATGTGAAAGTGGTTCTGGACTGGAAAGCCAATACCGGCAAGCAAAACCAGGCGAGTCTGGCGGCCATGAATCTTCTGGTCAATGCCGGCATCCCGGTTCGCACAGTGTCGCAGTACAAAATTATGCATGACAAAGTCATCATTGCTGATGGCCGCAATATTGAAGTCGGGTCTTTTAACTACACCCGCTCCGCCGATCGGGTCAATTCAGAGAACGTGCTAGTCGTGTGGGATGTTCCAGTCGTTGCTCAACGCTATCTGCAGCACTGGTCGACCCGCTGGTCGCAGGGAACGGACTGGAAACGGGCTTATTAACGCACCTCAGCCATAAAACGAGCATCAATACGGTTCACTTACGTCCATGCTAAAGCGCCTGAACCACCCGTCGCTCGTATCTTACCTCTTAAGTCTTGCCCCTGAAGGTACTCATTTTTAGTTCAGGATGGGGCTACTCTCCATCTCTCTTACAAGAGGACATGGGCATCTCATTTAGTTGAAATTTGTACGCCAATACAAATGACAATCTTAGAAAGGATCTCTTGCAAATTGAAAGTAAGTTATTGATTTGCAGGATCTGAGAGTTCTGTAGTATCCTCCGTTCCGAAGACATTTCTGAGGTGTCAGGAGAGCGATAAATGTCACGTCCAGCAGATAAAACAACTTCCTCTGCGAATGCAAAACGTGCATACCGGAAAGGTAAGCCAATGTCTGCCAGTGAGAGACAGCTTGCCGCGATTGCGCGGAAACGCGAAACGCATAAAGAAGTTAAGGTTTTTGTTAAAAACCCACTAAAGGACGTGATGATAGCGGTTTGTGAAGAAGAAGGTCTGACACAAGCCCAGTTTATCGAGAGGCTCCTTGAGCGAGAGCTTACAGAACGCGGTCTTTTAGATGTAAAGACTTCACATTCTTGATCATGTTTATATTGAGTGCTAGATTGTTGATGGTCTGAATAATTTTGGGTGTGCCACGCCGTAAGGTGGCAGGGAACTGGTTCTGATGAGGTATCTACCCGGGACCAGAAAAGCAAAAACCCCGATAATCTTCTTCAATCTTGGCGGAACGAAAAGATTAACGGGGCCTTCATAAACTGCATAGAACGTGTTGCTCTATGCAGGGAGTATATGTACATGCTCAGAAAACTTCAAGATCAGTTTCTGTGTCATTCGCTCCTTCCGTGCAACATAAGCGCAGGAAGCGGTGACTGATATCCTTCAAAACCACTATTCACAAGTTAAAAACCCGAACCCGGTTTTCACGCCGCGAGAAGGGAAAAAGACCCTGCCGTTCTGCCGTAAGCTGATGGCGAAAGCCGAAGGCTTCACGTCCCGTTTTGATTTTTCCATTCATGTGGCGTTTTTGCGTTCGCTGGGTAAGCGGCACAGGATGCCACCACTGTTGCGCCGGCGTGCAATTGACGCGCTACTGCAGGCAATGTGTTTTCACTATGATCCACTGGCCAATCGCGTGCAGCGCTCGATTACCAATATGGCCATCGAGTGTGGACTGGCCACCGAGTCCAGGAGCGGCAACCTGTCAGTCAGCCGTGCCACCCGGGCGCTGAAGTTTCTGGCGGAGCTGGGGCTCATCACCTATCAGACGGAATATGACCCGCAGATCGGCTGTAACATCCCGACCGATATCACCTTCACCCCGGCTCTGTTTTCCGCGCTTGACGTTTCTGAGGTGGCTGTGGTGGCCGCGCGCCGCAGCCGTGTGGAGTGGGAAAACCTGCAGCGCAAAAAGCAGAAACTGAAACCGCTGGAGATGGACGAGCTGATCGCAAAAGCGTGGCGGTTCGTGCGTGAGCGTTTTCGCTGCTATCAGGCTGAGCGTAAATCTCACGGCCGGAAGCGGGATACTGCACGGCGGGATGCATCACGGCAGCGTCATGACATCGAGACGCGCGTGCGTCAGCAACTGACCCGCGAATACGCCACCGGACGCTTCAGGGGAGATAAAGAAGCGCTGAAGCGTGAGGTTGAGCGCCGTGTGCAGGAGCGCATGCTGCTGTCGCGCGGGAACAACTACACGCGACTGGCCACTGTGCCCATATAACATTACCTTCCTTAAAAAATCCGGCCGGCGCCGGAGGCTTTCGCTCGCCTGTTGCCCGGCTACTACGTATTATCTTATCTTCAGGCCTGCATTCCTCACCATAATTCCGGTCTTCCTGGCGTCAACGTGGCCTTAAATGTTATCGCCGGCGTCACTTCTGACGGCCGATTTCTGTTATCCACATATAACTGCAAGGGAGTATTTCATTAGGCTACAACCGTGATACGCACAAAGCACATGCCGTCGGACTTTCAAGGCGCGTGGTTCCTTTTAAACACCAGCTCTGTACCTCTTTTAAAGATCCTTTAATAAATCCTGTAAACACATAACCTGTTCATCGCCTGCCCTGTGGACAGGCTCCTGAGAATGGCCGCCCTTGCAGCGACCTGACGGTCGCGCCGGTTCGGTAACACCAGTGAGAGCTCCCATCGCTTCGCGACGGGCCCCGGCCGGAGAATTAAATTAGTTACAGCATTCAAAAGGAAATCCATCATAAAACCGGCGCCGGTTTGCCAGCCAGGAGCCCCTCCCCACCACTGAAAAGCGCCGCCGCCCCCGGCCGAAGGCCGGGAGTAGTGTCGCTTTTAATGATGGGTGTTGTAACTACTCTTCTTCATCGCTGTAGGTGGAGCTGCGGTCAGTTGTCTGGTACACGCTCGTAAGCGGCCCTCCGGCCCGCTAACGCGGAGATACGCCCCGACTGCGGCTAACGCCTTGCCGGGACCACTCCGACCGCGTACAGAGGCTCCTGAGACGTTTTGAGCGGGTATGGCTTTGCAGCTACCGTGTTAAGTTTCCTGGTGTCGCTGAAATAGTTGATGAACATCCCCCTAAGCGTCAGCAGCAAGCTGCCGCCGCTAAGGCCCCGGAAATCACGCCCTTTACGTCGTAAACGCCGTAAAGCCCGCTCACCGGGGTTAAAAGGGATTACTTTGACTTCTTCATTGCTGTTAGATGGTTAAGGCTAATCAGGGCAGGGGGTAGGGTGGCAGAATTTATAGCCCGGTAACCGGCTACGCCGGGCTTTCGGCGCCATTTGACGCCACAGACACATGTAACCTCATCTGGCGCCTCCATGCCGCTGACGCGGCATCCAGAAGTTTCCCGATGCTGTAAGTCTTAACGTCTGCTTTGTGCCAAAGGCGGAAGTAACTAACAGCAGTCTGTGTGAAAATACGGGGAGCAGGTCAGTCAGAGTGTACCGCAGAAGTCTACTTTTCAAACGTACATTTTAATAAGTAGAAAAGTTATTGAGTCCAGTCTCTGTTGCCTATATCTTTAACAAAGATAAAACATTTGAATTATCTGTTAAATGATATGGCTATCAGACATGATGATCTGAGGGCGGTAGCATTCCAAAAACAAGAGCAGAAGAGGCGGAAGTTCAAGTTGAGCATGGGCAAAACGATTTCAAGAAAAAAACGTCTATCTCAGTACTATACAAACCGGGATGTGGCAGAGTTGCTTATCTCATCATTACCATCAGACGAAGCAAGTACAATCATTGACTTAAGTGCTGGTGAAGGCTCGTTGTTGATGACAGCTGCGCTCAAATACGACAACGCAAAGCTCTACGGAATTGATATTGATGATGAAAACTGCAGAAAGTTAGACCTATTACAAAACACGACGAGTATATGTTTAGATGCAACCCATTCAGCCAGTTTTGATAAAATAAAGGCACAAAACAGTACATATGGCATAGTCATTGGCAATCCTCCTTTTTATACAGCTGAACATACTGCCTATACAAGGTTCTTATTTAAGGAGTGGGCACTAAATCATAAAACAAAATATTACAGAGCTGAGGTTTTGTTCTTAATGTTATCGCTTAAGTTGCTTGATCGAGACAGTTGTTGTGGAATTGTTGTACCTGATACGATATTTTCAAGCGAGAAATATAAACCACTCAGAGAAAAAATAACCTCATTATTTAAATATATAGATGTTATAGAATTAGATAATAAGGCATTTTTGGGAACTGAAGCAAGGACTCATATTCTCACTGTCAGTAACAAAAAATCAATAAGCCCATCAATAACAACAAGAAGTTCAAAAAAAAATAAAGCGATAAGGCTTAAAAAAGAAGAGTTTATTGAAAGGGCCGACCATCAATATAACTCTTTTAAATATAACAATAACGAAAAAACGATTGAAACTTCAGGTATAAAAGTTATGAGAGGGAATATCAGCAAAACGAAAAAAACTCAACTGCATGATGCGATAATCCATTCATCTTCTTTTTATAATGATTTTTCTTTATTTGAAAATAACAATGACAGTGCAGAAAATGGTTCAGCCGTACAGGCGGTGAAAGGAGATGTTGTTGTACCCCGTGTAGGAACAAGATGTTTGGGGAAAGTTGGGATCATACGAAACGGTTCTTTTTCCATTACAGATTGTGTTTTTGTTATCAAAGCTTCTGAGTACGAATGTGGTGAAATGGTTGCCGCGGCATTAAAATCGAAATTTGGAGTCGACTGGATTAAAAGTATTTCGAAAGGCATTGGAGCGCAGTACATAACATTAAATGACATAAAAAAACTACCCCTGCGATAATAACATCATGAAAATAGATCATATTACAGCAAGAGATACTGAAGCGATTATTGAACAATCCAAAAAATTAATCAAGATTGGTTACTGGGATAATGTAAAAGTATCAGTACTGCAACGCTGGTTAGATAATTTCAAGGATGAAAAGGAAAAATATCTTGCAGCCTCTGTGTTAAGCGAGTTGATATATCGTAACAGAGAAACTGTTACATCTATGGGCTATAATATATTCTCAATTATTCTCCCACAGATCTTAGAGGAGTTAGATATTTACCATATTGAGGATATTGAAAAATGGATGAATGACATCAACTCGCCAAAACATGCAAGGAATCTTCCGTTTCGAACGTCCGTAATAAATAATGTGGATAGTAAAGTCACTAAAAGTGGTGATGTAATACACACATTCCTACAAAGAGATTTTTTCGATAAAAACTTAGGGGTAAAAGTTGAAAATATAGAAAAATTGCCACCAAGAATCAAAGCGATAGTTTTTTTTGATGATATGCTTGGTTCTGGCACTCAAATTGACACTTTCATGAAAGAAACAAATCTTGATGAACTTGGAAAGAAAATAATATTCATTCCATTTGCGGCTCTACGCGATTCAACAATAAGGATACAATCTAAATATAAAAACCTAATTATTAGGCCTGTTGAGTACTTGGATGAAAATCATAGTTTCTTTAGAGCATCCAACAGGAGAATAAATAGAGAATATTTCTATACACATAATGATTTCTTAAGATTGTACATTGATATATGTAATAAGAACTCAATAAGCAATCCATTAGGGTTCGGTAATTTGGGGCTTAGTTATGTCTTGGCAAACTCAACTCCAAATAATAATCTTTCATTCCTCTGGTTTGAAAATGAAGGATGGAATAGGTTATTCAAAAGGTAAAATATGAAATTTAACGAGATTTTTTCGAAAAACCGTGCCGAAGAATTACCTGATGATCTCTATGGTAAATATGTTCTTCCCTTAGGGTACGAAGATGTAAATCTAAAAAAAACGACAAAAGCAAGTATAGTTATTGGGGGGAGAGGATATGGAAAAACGATGTTCTTAAAGTATCATTGCCACCAGACAGCTCTAAGTGTGAATAAAGATACGATTGGTATTGAGGATCTTTCCAATCTGGGTATATATTGGCGCCCGGATACATCCTTTAGCCAGTTATTAACCGAAGCTTGGCTCGGAAAATTTTGGTCAACAGCTTTCAAAACGTACATGAGTCTATCGCTGATTATTGAGTTTGTTAAACTAACCAATAATTTATTGTCCGAAAAATCTCCTGTTTTTTCGTTGAAAGAGAAGATTAATAATCTGAAATTGCCAGATACAATTTCTGAAGGTTTGGGCATTGATAAAAATGCGAAACTTGTTGATGTTAGCGATCTTTTACATGAAAGACTGTTTACTCTTTGCAATTGGATAAATGCCCCAGTTACTGAAACACCACCGTTTTCTCTTGATACAAAATTTTCATTACAGAATATCATTAGCAAACTACATGCAATAACTGGATGCATTATAAAGCCTAATTTTCAAGTTTACATTGACGAGTTCGAGAACTTGACATCAGACCAGCAGGCAATAATCAATACTTTAATGAAGCACGGATCCATGCCGTTACTGTTCAGTGTTGCCTATAAGAAAAATGCTAATATTTCACATAAAACGTTAGGCAACGAAAGCATTGTTGAGCAGCATGATTTCAGATATATAGACTTAGAAGAACTGTATCTCAATGACTTTGATACATTTGCTGGTGAGATATTAGCCCTGCGCTTTTCAGATTATATAGAAAACACTGATCATGAAAAACTCCGTTCCATATTTACGTCAGAACATCAAATCCCGCACAGACAAACGAAGGAGTATCAGGATTCAATTAAAAATCTGGCCAGTAAGTTTCTTCCTGAAAAATCGACAAAAGAGATATCACATGAAATATTCAGTGATGACGCATTAACTAAAAAATTACATTCAATGATTGAAACCGGTTTGTCTAAATCAAAGTCAAAATTGCAAGTTCAATATTTTATAGATGATAAATTTCCTGAGGCAAGCCTGATAAATGGTGCATTGCTGAATAGGAAAAGTATTAGCCCAGACGAGGTGTTAGAACAATATTTGCAATATAAAGCAGGACATACAACAAAATATAAATCATGGATACCTAACAATCTCGTCGGTGTAATTCTCTATCTTTATAATAAATTACCAACCAGAATCTGCCCACTGTACGCTGGCTATAAACAGTTTGTATATTTATCAAGAGGGAACATCAGACATTTTCTGGAGTTATGTCACCAGTCGGTAACAAAAACAAATATCACGTCTCCACTGCCGCCAAAAACGATACCATCCATGACAATCGAAGCTCAATTAGAGGCCACCCTGAAGACGAGTGAACTCGAAATTGAAAAAATAGGAGATTTTGGTGCTCATGGAATGCATCTAAAAAGAGTGGCTAAAAGACTTGGTGCGATTTTCAACTATTGCCAATCTCGACGTTCTCAGAGCGAATCAGAAGTAAACCATTTCACTTTAGATTTAACTGATATAAATCTTCTTGCTTATAATGTTAAGGAAATCCTAAATGAATCATTGGTGTGGTCCGTGCTGATTGAACAGAAAGGAACGAAGAGTAAATCAACTGACAACCTGGAACTCAATGATTACGTCTTACATCCAGTTCTTGCACCATATTTTGGAATAAGCCACAGAAAAAAGAAAAAAATAAAATTTAGCAAAGGTGAGGTTGAAACCATTTTTGTAGGTAGTGATGAAGATTTTTCATCCTTGTTAAAGAAATATGGAGCCCGGTGGGATATCGATGACTCATCTTTTGATGTTTCTAGTTCAGTCACATCATACCAGTTGGGCCTGTTATGATAAAATTCAAACGTATCAGAACTCACAACAACTTAGATTTTACTAATCGCCATCATGACATTTTTTTCTATGGTGAAGAGTTAGATGAGAGAACTGGCCTGGCGATAAAAAAAGTAAACGCAAGCAATGCATTTCAGGTTAAATATGTAAAAGATGAATATGCATTAAAACTCAATGGTAATAAATACAAATTGTTAGCATTGAAGGATGCATTAATCTCTATGTCGCCTAAAAAAGTAATAATAGACTCTACTTCTCTTGATTTCCCTGAAATATTGTATCTTTTTTACTCCATTAATATGATTGAAGGTATAGAATCATTTACTGTTCTCTACATTGAACCGAAAGAATACAGTAAGTCGCCTTCGACTGAGGGCGGGGATGAGGAGTATCAATTAAGCGATGGCCGACAGCCATTTTCTTCTCTTCCCGTATTTTCACTGAATACAATCACATCTGGCTTACAAAAAACCAGCCTGGTTTCATTCTTAGGATTTGAAAACTCTCGTCTAGGCCAGATTTTAAGTAATGATGATGGGGCAAGCTTCAATAAATTACTGGCTTGTATATCAGTCCCAGCTTATATCCCAGGCTGGGAGAACAAATCACTCAGAAAGCATTTATTACATTTCGACAGCATGGAGACAGATCTAAGAACCTGTCCTGGTGCAAACCCTTACGCCGTATATCAGACCTTATTAGATATATATGCAGAAAACCCAAGACTGGTGCTGACATCCTTAGGTACAAAGCCTACGGCTATCGGTATCTGCGTTTTCTTAATTAACAATCATCCAAATAATAGCGTTGAAAAACAATTGGGAGCAATATATGACTATCCTATAAAATCCATCAACCGTACAATTGGAATTGGTGAGATTTACTCCTACGAACTATCAATAAGCTAACGTCCCGCCTACGTTCATACGTTTGAAGTGTTCGGTACCACCGGCTCTGTGACAGTTCAAGCTCATCATCAAAATCTTCGGCTACAGGCCTAGTTTTATTGTGGAGAGTAATTACGGTGATTGAATAAGTCGTGAAAATTGGCAACCTCCATTCGGCTTGTTCCAACTGATGCAGAGCCGGGCTATTGATCCACTCAAAGAGATGGCTCATGCATCAGTTGTATTGTTGTAAAGCCACACCGTCATATTGTATTTGAAAAGAAAACGCTTTAGTCAATCCCAGCCTTAATAACTGTTTGATGTTCAATATAACGTTCTATACTTGAAAAGACTATTTAGATGATTAAAACTGTTATAAATACTGGTATGTATAACACGAAGTCGAATGAGTAAGGTATTTTTTGTGTGGGATTTATTCATTAAGATAATGCTGCTGTTACCGATTCCCTTGATAACTGTTTTTCCCAACATTATTCCTTTTCTGACTTATAGACAAAATGGTGATAAAAACAAATCCGCCCTGATGGATACACTAGCCCGAGAGATGGATAAACAACAACCCTGTGCGTATCTTGTGGAGTCATGCGTTTCTCGACCGCATAACATCCGGCCAATACCTTGGGCGTTTCTGCGGGTGGTACTACATTACAGTAATTCGATGGAAATCATTCAGCTAGTATCATCTGGGAGGAGAATACTGGCACTGTTGCAAATATAGGCTTGGAGGGAGATGGTAAATGTTGGCTTCACCGGGAGCGAAACGACGGTCAGGGATGTTGTGGCTAAGTGGCGTAAGCAGGTTAACAGTCCCGTTATCGCCCCAGTTCGACTCCCCTCAGCATCCAGGGTAAGCCGCTGGTTAATGCCCTGGCGAATGATCAGAGGAGAAGAAAACTATGCATCCCGCTTCATCGAATCGATGTGCCAGAAAGAACCGCAACTGAAAATGGCGCAACAGCTGTCGCTCGACTTCTATCGAATGCTGAAAACGAAGAATAAATCGCAGTTAAATCAATCGTTCACTGACGTAAGTCAAAGTGGGCTCATTGACCTTCAGCGTGTTGCGGCCAGTATGGAAGCGGATGCAACAGCAATACACGAAGCGATAAGCAGCAGATGGAGTAATGGCGTTGTGGAAGGCCATGTAAACCGCCTGAAGATGCTGAAACGACAGATGTACGGTCGAGCTGGCTTCGAGTTACTTCGACGACGAGTCATGAGCCCTCTGGCTTAAACAACTCCACCTAAGTTGCGGAAGACCCAGTTTTGCACCGTTGGTAACAATGATGATATCTTGGACATGATCGGATGGATGAGCCCTGACCGGAAAACCAATTTTCTGAGTCATTCTGCGAATCTGCGATTTTATGCATTGTGCTCTGTGGAAGGGTTGAATAGCTATATAGCCCCGGAAAAAATTAAGGCGCAGATAAAGGTTTCACGTGGTGGAAAAGGTATCAGCAGGTTAATCAGGGTGCTCGGGAAAAATGAGTTCATCCGAATTGTGAAAGATAGCCAGACGGTACTCACTATCGGCATGGACAATTCCATTGCGACTGGCTAGGTCAATTCATCGCCGTTGCTGTCATTAATTCCGGGTTTAGCACAAGAGTTGTTTATTAGTTTAAATATTAATAACTGGATGATAATTAGATGAATAATATCGAGATAATTGAATCAGGATACAATGCGTTATGTGATGCTTATAATAATTCCGTTATCAGTCTTAAGCGCTCCTCCCTATATGAAGATTTACTAGTCCATATGGATATTCCTGAAAAAAACAGGAGCCGATTCACTTATGCTACTTTGAATGATCGCGACGAAATAATCGCAATATGTGTGTTTATTGTCTCTCTTGATGAGGGAACAACTGATGTAGGATGGTTTGTTAGAGCGGACTTTAGAGGTAAAGGGGTTGGTAGAGATACAGTAGAAAAGGCATTCAACGAGTTTAAGAATGGTCTCAAGGGGGCTGGAGTTGAGGCTATTTTTATTGGCGCCACTGTTGATAATGGTAATACTCCTTCAATTTCATTGGGGCAGAGGTTTATAGGCGGAGAAGAAATAATAGAAAAAGAAGACGGGACTACCATCTACTCATACCTCAATCGTTTCACGCTTTAGTTAATGGGAGAGGGTCAATGGAAAGAGTGAGTACCTATGTCATGGGGTAGTGACCGGGTAGCTGCGATAACTGCCAACTTTTCATCCCTCCACCTTCACGCACAAACGAACGTATATGTGACAGGTACGACATGCTGATAGGCTACATGCGGGTATCGAAGGCGGACGGCTCCCAGGCTACCGATTTGCAGCGCGACGCGCTGATTGCCGCCGGGGTCGATCCAGTACATCTTTACGAGGACCAGGCATCCGGCATGCGCGAGGATCGGCCCGGCTTGACGAGCTGCCTGAAGGCGTTGCGAACTGGCGACACACTGGTCGTGTGGAAACTGGATCGGCTCGGACGCGACCTGCGACATCTCATCAACACCGTGCACGACCTGACTGGGCGCGGCATCGGCTTGAAGGTATTAACCGGGCACGGCGCGGCCATCGACACCACGACCGCCGCCGGCAAGCTGGTCTTTGGCATCTTCGCCGCCCTGGCCGAGTTCGAGCGCGAGTTGATCGCGGAGCGCACGATTGCCGGCCTAGCCTCGGCCCGCGCGCGCGGGCGGAAAGGCGGCCGGCCGTTCAAGATGACCGCCGCCAAGCTGCGGCTGGCGATGGCGGCAATGGGTCAGCCAGAGACCAAGGTCGGCGACCTGTGCCAGGAACTTGGCGTCACGCGGCAGACCCTGTATCGGCATGTTTCACCCAAGGGTGAGCTACGTCCAGATGGCGAGAAGCTACTCAGCCGAATTTGATGCCGGCATGAGGCAACGTAGCGACAGCGTGGTTTGTCTCAATGGGAAGCGCTCATGATCGATCTTTGAAGGCCCGCAGCAGTCGTGTCACAGACAGGACGAACAAACCGGTCAGCGTGAGGGCTGCGATACCCCAGTACTCTCCGATGAACGCGCCGGCCGTCGTGCCGGCCAGCACAATGGCGAGAATCGGCAAATGGCAGGGACAGGTGAGCACGGCCAGCGCGCCCCACAGGTAGCCGGTGATCGGTTTGTGCGTCTCGGACGGCAAGCGCTCGGGGCTGTTCATGGCAGACTCTCCGCGTGCTGTGCCGGCTCGGTCGGCATGGTGGCCAACTGCACCTCCAGATCGGCCAACGCTTCGCGCCGACGCTCGACGAACTGGCGCAGAACGGCAAGCTGCGCGGCCGCTTCATCGCCGTCCGCAGCATCCAGCGCCCGGCACAGCCGCGCCAGCGCGTCCAGGCCGATGCCCGCCTCGAAGGCCGCCCGCACGAAGCACAGCCGTTGCAAGGCGGCATCATCGAACAGGCCATAGCCGCCCGGGGTGCACGCCACCGGACGCAGCAATCCGCGCAGCAGGTAGTCGCGCACGATATGCACGCTCACCCCGGCATCAAGGGCCAGCCGGGACACGGTGTAGGCGCTCATTGAAAACCTCCTTTTTTTATCCAGCGCAGCAGGAAAGCTGCTTCACGTCCTTGTTGAAGGTCTGCGCCGCAAGCTTCAACCCCTCGACCATTGTCAGGTAGGGGAACAACTGGTCGGCCAGTTCCTGCACCGTCATGCGGTTGCGGATGGCGAGCACCGCCGTCTGGATCAGTTCGCCCGCTTCCGGGGCCACCGCCTGCACGCCGATGAGCCGTCCGCTACCTTCCTCGATGACCAGCTTGATGAAGCCGCGTGTGTCGAAGTTGGCAAGCGCTCGCGGAACGTTGTCGAGTGTCAGCGTGCGACTGTCGGTCTCGATGCCATCGTGGTGCGCTTCCGCCTCGCTGTAGCCCACGGTGGCGACTTGCGGGTCGGTGAACACCACTGCCGGCATCGCGGTCAGATTGAGGGCTGCGTCGCCGCCGGTCATGTTGATCGCGGCACGGGTGCCGGCGGCCGCTGCCACGTAGACGAACTGCGGCTGGTCGGTGCAGTCGCCGGCCGCGTAGATGTTCGGGTTGCTCGTGCGCATGCCTTGGTCGATAACGATGGCCCCTTGCGCATTGACAGTGACCCCCGCCGCGTCCAGCGCGAGGCTGCGCGTATTCGGTGCCCGACCGGTGGCAACCAGCAACTTGTCAGCGCGCAATTCACCGTGTCCGGTGGTCAGCACGAATTCGCCGTTCACATGGGCGACCTGGCTGGCTTGCGTGTGCTCCAGCACCTCGATGCCCTCGGCGCGGAAAGCGGCTGTCACGGCCTCGCCGATGGCCGGGTCTTCCCGGAAGAACAAGGTGCTGCGTGCCAGGATCGTGACCTGGCTGCCGAGCCGGGCAAAGGCTTGCGCCAGTTCCAACGCCACCACCGACGAACCGATCACGGCCAGGCGTGCGGGAATGGTGTCGCTGACAAGCGCTTCGGTGGAAGTCCAGTAGGGTGACTCTTTCAGGCCCGGAATCGGCGGCACGGCCGGACTGGCACCGGTGGCGACCAGGCAGCGGTCGAACGTTACCTCGCGCTCGCCACCCTCGTTCAAACGGACGACCAGGCTCTGGTCGTCCTTGAAACGCGCTTCACCGTGCAAAACGGTGATGGCTGGATTGCCGTCCAGGATGCCTTCGTATTTGGCGTGCCGCAGTTCATCGACACGGGCCTGCTGCTGGGCCAGCAGTTTGCTGCGGTCAATCGCAGGCACAGTTGCCGCAATACCGCCGTCGAACGGACTTTCCCGGCGCAGATGGGCAATATGGGCAGCGCGGATCATGATCTTGGACGGCACACAGCCGATATTGACGCAGGTGCCGCCGATGGTGCCGCGTTCGATCAGCGTGACCGTCGCGCCTTGCTCGACGGCCTTCAGCGCCGCCGCCATCGCGGCCCCGCCGCTGCCAATGATGGCGATATGCAAACCGGCGCCCTCAAGTGCATCACGGATTTTTGGTTCATCTTTGAAATCACCAACCCGGATCGAGCCTTGATAACCCAATGCGGCGATGGCGGCCAGCAGTTGGTTGTGGCTCACGGCGGTGTCTGCCATGACTTGCGCGCGGCTTTCTGGATAGGACACCACAGCGGCATTCACGCCGGGAATCTTTTCCAAAGCATCTTTGACATGGGTGGCGCAGGATGTGCAGGTCATGCCATTCACGGTGATTTCGGTCATTTTTTTACTCCATTGAATTTCGGGGTGCAGCAGGCATCGGCTTGGCGTTTTCGTTGGATGGCGTAGATGGTCAAGCCGATGAAAATCGCCAGCGCAGGCAGCAGCACATAGTCCAGATAGCCGGTCAGCGCGGACAAGCCGACCACACCGAGCAAAATGACCAGAACAGGGGTGAAGCAACACAGCGCCACGAGGGTTGTGCCAATGATGCTGACCCGCAGCAGTGTCTTCGGGTCTTTCATGATCAGTTCTTGACTGATGATGGGTAGCCCGCATCCTCGGTAGCCTTGGTCAGTTTCTGCACGCTGGTCTTGGCATCATCGAAGGTGACCACCGCTTCGCGCGTCTCGAAGGTCACGTCAACTTTACTGACGCCATCGACCTTGGAAATCGCCTTCTTGACAGTGATCGGACAGGCCGAGCAGGTCATGCCCGGTACGGACAGCGTAACGGTCTGGGTGGCGGCCCACACGGGGGCAACAACGGCAGCGAGGGCAAGGGCGGAAAGCAGCTTTTTCATGGTGAACTCCTGTGATCAATAGAAAAATGGCACGACGTAGGGAAATCCGAGCGCGACCAAAACCAGCACGGCCACGCCCCAGAAAATGAGCTTGTAAGTAGCTCGCACTTGGGGAATCGCGCAAACCTCACCCGGTTTGCAGGCGGCTGACGGCCGGTAGATGCGCCGCCAGGCGAAGAACAACGCCACCAGCGCCACGCCGATAAAGATGGGGCGATAGGGTTCCAACACCGTCAAGTTGCCGATCCAAGCGCCGCTGAACCCCAAGGCGATCAGAACCAGCGGCCCGAGGCAGCAAGCCGAGGCGAGGATGGCGGCCAGCCCGCCAGTGAAGAGCGCGCCGCGCCCGTTTTGAGGTTCAGACATACGTTTGTCCTTTCGAATCTGAATTGGATAGCTTAAGCTTACTTCCGTAGTTATGTACGGAGTCAAGCGATATGGAAAACAATTTGGAGAACCTGACCATTGGCGTTTTCGCCAGGACGGCCGGGGTCAATGTGGAGACCATCCGGTTCTATCAGCGCAAGGGCTTGCTCCCGGAACCGGACAAGCCTTACGGCAGCATTCGCCGCTATGGCGAGACGGATGTAACGCGGGTGCGCTTCGTGAAATCAGCCCAGCGGTTGGGCTTCAGCCTGGATGAGATCGCCGAGCTGCTGCGGCTGGAGGATGGCACCCATTGCGAGGAAGCCAGCAGCCTGGCCGAGCACAAGCTCAAGGACGTGCGCGAGAGGATGGCTGACCTGGCGCGCATGGAGGCCGTGCTGTCTGATTTGGTGTGCGCCTGCCATGCGCGGAAGGGGAACGTTTCCTGTCCGCTGATTGCGTCACTGCAAGGGAAGAAAGAACCGCGCAGTGCGGACGCGGTGTAGCCCGAGGGAACTACGCCTTAGCGTGCTTTATTTTCCGTTTTCTGAGGCGACTCCAACGTCAGAAAAGACCGTGCGGTCGACTTTTGATATTTCGTGCTGTCGCCTTCTGAAAGTGACAGAAAATACCGCGCTCAGCCATCTTTTCCTCCAGATTACGCAGCCTCAGGGAGTAAGCCAGATACCAGCGAACACATTAAGCGATAATATCGACAGGGTAATGTAAACGTTTAAAGGCTTTTCGGATCAGAGGTATGAGCAAGTAACATCGCAAAAAATAGTACGTTACCTGATGCCGCCTTAATGCGACAGAACCTTTTTAGCCTGCCGGAAGATTGAGTCGTACATGGAGTGGCAGGGTATGGGGTCTGAGGTCCAACCATGCGAAAAACCACGTTAAGAAAGCAACCTTCTGAAAAGGCGACGTTTATCAGTTTTTTTTCCGGCCATAAAGGGGGCGGAAATTATTCCCTGCACGGGTATTCGCAAGGATTTCGGTAGTGCTCTGGCTCTGCCCCCCATAACCTGGCGGACAGAGCATGATTGGGAAAGCGGTACCCTCACGGCAGAAACGATTGACGCAGGCTATATTTCTATTATTCTGGAAATATAGATAAAGGAGGTATTATGGATTTAAACACTGCTGCAAACGCACTTCGAGAACTGGGCCACCCGACACGTCTCAGCATATACCGGGAGCTGGTCAGGGCGGGTCATGAAGGCCTGCCGGTTGGCGAACTGCAGAAGCACCTTGAGATTCCTGCCTCCACGCTCAGCCATCATCTTTCAGCGCTGATATCCGCTGGACTCATAAGCCAGGAACGGCAGAGTCGTACCCTGTTCTGCAGGCCCTGCTATGCGCAGCTTGAGCAATTGATGGCCTTTCTGACAGAAGAATGCTGCGCAGGCGGCAGCTGCAGTCTGTCACCCGCAAAGACTCCCGAAGAGACCCCATTGTGAACAACCTGACTGATGCCCTGAAAAATATCGATCCGGCCCTCCTGGACGCGCCGCTGACGGAAGATAAGCTGAAGGCCAGAGAGATAACGCATCCGCCCCGCATCCTGATGCTCTACGGCTCGCTGCGGGCGCGCTCTTACAGCCGGCTGACAACGGAAGAAGGTGCCCGGCTGCTGACGGCCATGGGCGCGGAGGTGAAAATTTTCAACCCGTCCGGCCTGCCACTGCCCGATGATGCGCCGGAGACGCACCCGAAAGTGGCTGAGCTGCGGGAGCTGGTTCTCTGGTCGGAAGGCATGGTCTGGTGCTCTCCGGAGCGTCACGGGGCCATGACCGGCATCATGAAGGCCCAGATTGACTGGATACCGCTGACGTCAGGCGCGGTCCGCCCGTCAGGGGTCGTCTCAGAAAACGGAAAATAAAGCACGCTAAGCCGGTTGCAGCGGCCGTAGCGGCCTGAACTTGCCCGCGCCGATCTTGGCGCTGCTGCGCCAGAGGTAATCGCCGGTCAGGTTGATGTGCTCCCAGCCGAGCGGCGACAGGTACTGCAACAGGCCGTCATCGACGGCTTGACCGTGGCCCGGTAGCGCTGCTGCTCGAAGCTGCGGTCGCGGATTTCCCCCAGGCGGTTGAAGAACACGGCGCGGGCCAGCGCGTTGCGCGCCTCGCCTTTGTTCAGCCCGGCATGCACGCGGCGGCGCAGCTCGACGCTTTGCAGCCAGTCCAGGATGAACAGTGTGCGCTCGATGCGTCCCAGCTCACGCAGGGCGACGGCCAGGCCGTTCTGGCGCGGGTAGCTGCCAAGCTTCCTGAGCATCAGCGAGGCCGTCGCCGTGCCCTGCTTGATCGAGGTGGCCATCCGCAGGATTTCATCCCAATGGGCGCGGACGTGCTTGATGTTGAGCGTGCCGCCGATCATCGGTTTCAACGCCTCGTAGGTGGCATCGCCCTTCGGGATGTAGAGCTTGGTGTCGCCCAGGTCACGAATGCGCGGGGCGAAGCGGAAGCCCAGCAGGTGCATCAACGCGAAGACGTGGTCCGTGAACCCTGCCGTGTCGGTGTAGTGCTCCTCGATCCGCAGGTCGGATTCGTGATACAGCAGGCCGTCGAGCACGTAGGTCGAGTCGCGCACGCCGACGTTCACGACCTTGGTGTGGAACGGCGCGTACTGGTCGGAGATATGGGTGTAGAACGTCCGCCCTGGGCTGCTGCCGTATTTCGGATTGATGTGGCCGGTGCTCTCGGCCTTGCTGCCGGTGCGGAAGTTCTGGCCGTCCGACGATGACGTGGTGCCGTCGCCCCAATGCTCGGCGAAGGGATGTCGGAACTGCGCGTTGACCAGCTCGGCCAGTGCCGCCCCGTAGGTTTCGTCGCGGATGTGCCAGGCTTGCAGCCAGGCCAGCTTGGCGTAGGTCGTGCCGGGGCACGATTCCGCCATCTTGGTCAGGCCCAGGTTGATCGCGTCGGCGAGGATCGTGGTCAGCAACAGGTTTTTGTCCTTGGCCAGGTCGCCTGACTTCAGGTGGGCGAAGTGCCGGGTGAAGCCCGTCCATTCGTCTACCTCCAGCAGCAATTCGGTGATCTTGACGTGCGGTAGGATCATCGCCGTCTGGTCGATCAGGGCCTGTGCGGTATCGGGCACCGCCGCATCGAGCGGCGTGATCTTCAGGCCCGACTCCGTGATGATGGCGTCCGGCAGCTCGTTGGCCAGCGCCATGCGGTTGACGGTGGCGAGCTGCGTTTCCAGCAGCGTCAGCCGGTCATGCAGGTACTGGTCGCAATCGGTGGCCACGGCCAGCGGCAATTCGCTGGCCTGCTTGAGGCTGGCGAATTTCGCGGGCGGCACCAGGTAGTCCTCGAAGTCCTTGAACTGGCGCGAGCCTTGCACCCAGATGTCGCCGGAGCGCAGCGCGTTCTTCAGCTCCGACAGCGCGCACAGTTCGTAGTAGCGCCGGTCGATGCCGGTGTCGGTCATCACCAGCTTCTGCCAGCGCGGCTTGATGAACTCGGTCGGCGCGTCGGTGGGCACCTTGCGGGCGTTGTCGCTGTTCATGCTGCGCAGCACCTCGATGGCGTCGAGTACGTCCTTGGCGGCGGGCGCGGCCCGCAACTTGAGCACGTCGAGAAATTCCGGCGCGTAGCGGCGCAGCGTGGCGTAGCTCTCGCCGATGCGGTGCAGGAAATCGAAGTCCTCGGGTTGCGCGAGCCGCTGCGCTTCGGTGACGCTCTCGGCGAAAGCATCCCAGGACATGACGGCCTCGATGGCGGCGAACGGATCGCGGCCCGCTTGCTTGGCCTCGATCAGCGCCTGGCCGATGCGCCCGAACAGCCGCACCTTGGCATTGATCGCCTTGCCGGATGCCTGGAACTGCTGCTGATGCTTGTTCTTGGCGGCATTGAACAGCTTGCCCAGGATGCGGTCATGCAGGTCGATGATTTCGTCGGTGACGGTGGCCATGCCCTCGATGGCGAGCGCCACCAGGGTCGCGTAACGCCGCTGCGGCTCGAACTTCGCCAGGTCGGCGGGCGTCATCTGGCCGCCCTCGCGGGCGATCTTGAGCAGCCGGTTCTGGTGAACCAGCCGCTCGATGCCGGAGGGCAGGTCGAGCGCCTGCCACGCCTTGAGGCGTTCGATGTGTTCCAGCATGTGCCGCGAGTTCGGTTTGACCGGGGATTGCCGCAGCCAGGCCAGCCACGTCGTCTTGCCGTTGTCGCGGCGCTTGAGCAGATCGTCGAGGCGACGGCGATGCACGTCCGTCAGCGGCTCAGCCAAGGCGTCGTAGAGACGCCGGTTGGCGCGGGTAATCGCTTCGGCGCTCGCCCGCTCGACGGCGTTGAGGGCGGGCACAATGACCGACTGCCGCCGCAGGTGCTCGATCAAGGCTCTGGCCAGCACGATGCCCTTGTCGGTTTGCATGGCCAGCTCGGTCAGCAACTGGACAGCCTGCCGGTAGTGGCCAATCGTGAACGGCTGGAAGCCGAACACCGTTTGCAGCTCGACCAGGTGCTCGCGTCGGGTCTGCTCACGCTGCCCGTACTCGTCCCAGCTTTCGATGCCGACCTTGAGCTGGTTGGCGACCAGTCTCAGCAATGGCGGGAACGGTGGCTCATCAGCGCCAAGGATGACGCCGGGAAAGCGCAGGTAGCAGAGCTGCACCGCGAAGCCCAGCCGATTGGCCGGGCCGCGCCGCTGCCGGATGATGGAGAGGTCGCTTTCGCTGAACGTGTAGTGACGGATCAACTCATCCTTGGTGTCCGGCAACGCCAGCAGGCTTTCGCGCTCGGCGGCGGAGAGGATCGAACGGCGGGGCATGCGGTTTCCTTCTTCTTGAAAACGTAGGTTTGTGACAAGCCCGCCAAGGCAACCGGCGCGGCACGGGAATCAAGGCATTGCGATTCTCGAAAATAGTTCTTGAAATTCTATTCTTGATTGCATATCATCTCAACGAGTTTCGATAAGAAAGGATGCGCATGCGACCGTCTGTTGTGCTTGACATGAAGCGAAGCGCAGTGCGTGAAGCGGTAGGCCGCTTTCGCGCCGCGAACCCGCGCGTCTTCGGCTCGGTGCTGCATGGCACCGACCGGGATGGCAGCGACCTCGACCTGTTGGTCGATGCGCTGCCCGGTGCCACGTTGTTGGACTTGGGCGATTTGGAAGAAGAACTGAAATCGCTGCTCGGCGTTGACGTCGATCTGCTGACTCCCGGCGACCTGCCGCCGAAGTTCCGGGCCAAGGTGCTCGCGGAGGCGCAACCGATATGAGCGAGAACCGCCTGCCCGATTACCTCGACCACATTCAGCAGGCCGCAACCGATGCGCGCAGCTTCGTGGAAGGGATGGCCAAGGACGACTTCTTGGCCGACAAGCGCACCCAGCAGGCCGTCATCATGAGCCTGATCGTCATCGGCGAGGCGGCCACAAAGGTGATGGATGGCTACGTCGAGTTCACCCAGGCGCATGCCGACGTGCCGTGGCGCAGCATGCGCAATATGCGTAATCGCATGGCTCACGGCTATTTCGACATCAACCTCGATGTGGTGTGGGAGACGGTACAGGAATGGCTGCCGGCGTTGCTCCAGCAATTGCCCGCCGTGCGTCAGGATGCCGACGATGAAGACCGTAACGACAACTGTGAAAGAGGGATCTCCGATGACTGTTGAATCGAGAATATTTTCTGTAGCCGAGTATGTTCAGCCGTCCGAAGGCGAGCCTATTCGTTCCGTTGTGCTTGAAACCCGAGACTCAATTATCGTGGTTTGGCATGTCCATCCCGGGCAGGAAATTGCGGCTCACATTCATCCTCACGGCCAAGACACGTGGACTGTTTTGTCGGGAATGGCTGATTACTTTCAGGGCAATGGGATTGTTCGTGCCCTCAGGGAAGGTGAGATAGCCGTGGCAAGACCGGGCCAAGTGCACGGGGCGCGAAATACAGGTACCGAGCCATTTGTGTTCGTCTCGGTTGTGGCATCAGCCAATGCCGGTTTCGTATTGGCTGAGCGATAGAGCCCAATCTCTGGAGTTGGTCCAATGAGCGGTCGGGGAGATAGGTAACAGACATGCAGCGGACACGGCTGCTAAACCAGGTCGCAAACCTCCTTGCGTCGCAGCGTGCCGCAAGCGACGCGATCAATCGAATGGGGTCGGCATGAGACTGAACACCATCCAGTTCCCGACCGCGTAGCCGCCTGTCCTGCCGATCAGGTCTTGACCATCGACGCCTGGGATCAGTCCTGAATGTTCTTGGAGACCACTACGTTATGAGCCGCAGCCGCCGCAAAACACCCATCGTCGGGCACACGACCTGCGGCAGCGAGCGCGAGGACAAGAAGCTCTGGCATCAGCGCTGGCGCACCCGTGAGCGCACGGCGCTGACCAGCGCGTCGCCCGAAGCCCTGAGCGCCCATCTGCCCCTGCTGGAAAACCAGGCCAGCAGCGTCTGGTCGATGGGCAAGGATGGCCGCTCCTACTGGCCCGTCAAGCGCCAGGCCGCCACGGCGGATCGCATCGCCAATCACAAGGGACGCAACCCGCAAGAACGCGCCTCCCTGAAAAAGCGCCTGCTGCGCAAGTGGATGAGCAAATGAAGCTCTCCTTCCATCAGCACATTGCGCTGTTCTGGATGATCGGTGCTCCGGGCGTCTTCGCGCCCGTGATCGAGAACGCCAAGCGGCCCGATGCCGGCGCCGTCATGGCGTGGGGTGTCGCGATCGTGGCGGTGATGATCCTCTTCACCCCTTTGCTGCTGCGCTGTCCACCATTCCGGCGCTGGTATGGCCGGACGGATGCGCTGTCGGAGCGGCAGCGCCAGGCGCTTGCCGAGCGCGGCCTGCGCCGCTACTACCAGACCGCTTTCGATGACGGCTACGTGCCCCGCGTGATGCCCTACGTGTGGCGCATCATCTGGACGGTCGGCGGGTTGATGGCTGTGACCGCCGTACTGCCTACCAACACCGGACGGCCAGCCTTCGATGCCTTGGTGGTCTTCTCGACCTGGTATCCGATAGGCGTGATGCTGCTGGTTTTCGCGTCGAGGCCCCTTGGCCGGTTGATTCGCCAAAGAGCACAGGAGCGGCGGAAATGAGCACGTCAACCATCGAGGCGCTGGCCAGCGCCTGGGCAAGGATTGCCGAGGAAGCGGAATTCCCCGCTGACTACGAGGGGACTGCCACACCACAAGCGCATCGGGCTAGCGAAGCTATTCAGGAGCAGATTCGGGAGCGCATCGTCGCCACCAACGACATGCGGCTGTTCAGCCTGCTGCACCTGCTGGGTCAGGCGTCGCTGCGCATGGAGCAAGCGCTGTGGCCGGAGGATTACGAGCGGATGACGCGCGAGGTTGAGGAAGCCCTGCGGCAAGCCACCGACGCCAACGCCAGATCGTACACCCACGAAGAAGTGATGCAGGCGATGCAGGAACGCATCGACCGGGCGCGAGACAAGCCATGTTGATTGGCTATGCGCGCGTCTCGACGCAGGATCAGAACCTGGAGCTGCAACGCGAAGCCTTGAGCAAGGCCGGATGTAAAAAGGTCTTCGAGGACAAGGTGAGTGGCACGCGGGCAGACCGGCCTGGCTTGGCCAAGACGCTCGAAATGCTGCGCGAAGGCGATACTTTGGTCGTCTGGAAGCTCGACCGGCTGGGCCGGTCGGTCAAGCAACTGGTCGATCTGGTCGGCGATCTGCACAAGCACGGTGTCCAGTTCAGGAGCCTCACCGACTCCATCGACACCGGCACACCATCCGGGCGGTTCTTCTTCCACGTCATGGCGAGCCTTGCCGAAATGGAGCGCGAGCTGACCGTCGAGCGCACCCGCGCCGGGCTGGAAGTCGCCAAGCAGCTCGGCCGCAAAGGCGGCCGCAAGCCGAAGATGACCGACAGCAAGATCGAGTCGGCCAAGAAGCTGCTGGCCAGCGGGGTGCCGCCCAAGGACGTGGCCAAGAACCTCGGCGTGTCCATTCCGACGCTGTACCGCTGGGTGCCAGCCTCCACGCACGCTTAGCGTGCTTTATTTTCCGTTTTCTGAGACGACCCCCGTCACAGGGAAAAACCCTGGCCGTCATGCAGGTCAGCGGCGGCTCACAGTCGTTCAACGCTGTAAATCAGATGCGTATTCTTGGACGCTGGATGCGGATGATCACCATCCCGAATCAGTCATCCGTGGCAAAAGCCTGGGCCGAGTTTGATGAGGATGGCCGCATGAAGCCTTCTTCGTATTATGACCGCATAGTGGACGTCATGGAGGAACTGATGAAGTTCACCCTGCTGACGCGCGGTCGCAGTGATTATCTCACCGACCGCTACAGCGAAAGGAAAGAGAGTGCCGCGCAGCTTTCTGAGCGGGTCAACCAGCGCAGCATATAAAAAAGCCGGCAGATGCCGGCTTTTTCCACACTGTTATGCCCGCAGCCTGGTAAAAAATCAGTGGCTGACGCGGTTCCCGTGCTCATCAATGACGGCTTCGCCGTCCTCTTTGGTAAACGCGCCCTGCTGCGGGTCCGGCAGTATGTCCAGAACCACTTCGGAGGGACGGCACAGCTTCGTGCCGAGCGGTGTCACTACCACCGGGCGATTAATGAGGATCGGATGAGCCAGCATGGCATCGAGCAGTTCGTCATTGCTGAAGCGGTCTTCTGCCAGGCCGAGCTGTTCGTACGGTTCGGTATTTTTGCGCAGCAGGTCGCGCACGCCGATGCCCATATCCGCAATCAGCTTCTTCAGCTCATCGCGTGACGGCGGCGTTTCCAGATACAGAATAACCGTGGGTTCGGCGCCGCTGTTACGGATAAGCGCCAGGGTATTGCGGGATGTCCCGCAGGCCGGGTTGTGGTAAATGGTAATGTCAGTCATAAGCGGTACTCCGTAAAGGGGCTGCACGGGCGCAGCCCCGGGGTTAAAGTTAAACAGACAGGCGCAGGGCCAGCGCGGCCAGCGTGACAAAAAGCACCGGCAGGGTCATCACGATGCCCACGCGGAAGTAATAGCCCCAGCTGATGGTGATGTTTTTCTGTGCCAGCACGTGCAGCCACAGCAGGGTTGCGAGGCTGCCGATAGGGGTTATTTTCGGGCCGAGGTCACAGCCGATGACGTTGGCGTAAATCATCGCCTGCTTCACCACGCCCTGTGCGCTACTACCGTCAATCGACAACGCGCCAACCAGCACGGTGGGCATGTTGTTCATGACGGACGAGAGTGCCGCCGTCAGGAAGCCGGTGCCGAGCGTTGCGCCCCATACGCCGTGCTCTGCAAACCGGTTCAGGGCGGCGGAAAGGTAATCAGTCAGTCCGGCGTTACGCAGTCCGTATACCACCAGATACATGCCCAGCGAAAAGATAACGATCTGCCAGGGCGCGCCTTTCAGCACCCTGCCGGCGTCAATCACGTGTCCTTTGCGGGCAACCAGCCAGAGAATAAACGCCGCCACCGCCGCCACCAGGCTGACCGGCACGCCGAGCGGCTCCAGAGCAAAAAAGCCAACCAGCAGAAGAACCAAAACCACCCAGCCAGCCTTAAAGGTTCGTGCATCCCGGATGGCTTCCCGCGGTGCCTTCAGCTTCGCCAGGTCATAGGTGACCGGGATGTCCCTGCGGAAAAAGAGATGAAGCATCACCAGCGTGGCCGCAATGGAGGCAATGTTCACCGGCACCATGACGGATGCGTACTCGCTGAAGCCCAGCGTAAAGAAGTCAGCCGTTACGATGTTCACCAGGTTCGATACGATGAGCGGCAGGCTGGAGGTGTCAGCGATAAAGCCCGCTGCCATCACAAACGCCAGCGTGGAGCCGGGAGTGAATCCCAGCGCCAGCAGCATGGCAATAACGATCGGCGTCAGAATTAGCGCGGCTCCGTCATTGGCAAACAGCGCCGCCACTGCGGCACCCAGCAGAACGATATACGTGAACAGCAGCCGGCCCCTGCCGCCTCCCCAGCGGGAAACGTGCAGCGCGGCCCACTCAAAAAAGCCGGACTCATCGAGCAGCAGGCTGATAATGATGACCGCAATGAACGTGCCCGTGGCGTTCCAGACAATCTGCCAGACCACCGGAATATCACCGATGTGCACCACGCCGGTCAGCAGCGCCAGCGCCGCACCGATGACGGCACTCCAGCCAATGCTCAGCCCCTTCGGCTGCCAGATGACCAGTACCAGCGTCAGGATGAAAATCGCACCTGCCAGAAACATACCCGCTCCTATTGAATACAAATGCCTGTTAAACCGGACTGATAAATTTTCGATGCGTAATATATTCGATAATCCAGATATATACCGGTAAATTTTTAAATGCAGACAGGCTTGCCGTTGGTGGTGGCGTTATCGCGTTCAGCCTGCCGGCTGAGCTGGCGGATATCATCCCGCTGGCAGAGATAAGCCTGTTCGATAACCGCCGCTGCCCACGCCGGCATATGAGGCGACAGACGATAGTGGATCCATTTTCCGTCCCGCCGGTCGGTAAGCAGCCCGTTTTCTCTCAGCAGAGCCAGATGCCGTGAGATTTTGGGCTGAGTTTCTTTCAGCACGGACGTAAGTTCACAGACGCAGAGCTCCCCTTTTTCGCGTAGCAGCAGCACGAGGCTGAGTCGGGTTTCGTCGGAAAGGCTTTTAAAAAGCTGCAGGGGGGACACGGGTGGCATGGTGACTCCTTATTGTGACTGACCTGAGTGTACCTGTGAAACTTTCTCCGTCAAATTTATATTCACTTAATCATATGTATGTGCGAACGCCGGACGAGCCTGAGCATGCAGAAGGACTTTCCGTCCGGATGCGCCTGACCGGCATTCCATGAACAGCGTTTTTGCCCTGCGCGTTGACCCCGTTAACAATTCGTGTAGAGTAAAAAGCGCTTTTTGCCGTGGTTCATCTGCCCGGCGGGCATTTGTGGCCGGTACTGAACGTCTGTTCATCCGGTCTTTCTGATTACCCGCGCTGCTCTGTCAGCCGTGAAGGAGTGATAAACACCACCATGCGTCTTACGCCACCCTGAGTCGTACCCCTCCTCTGTCGCACTGAATAAACTTCGGCGCGCACTCAAAAACATCCCGTCTGCGGATGTGCTTTTTCGTACGTAAAATTTTTGCCCTCACGGGCTGACCGTAATCAAAAACTGAGAAATGACTATGCTGCTGTCCTCGACGCGTAAGGACTGGCTGGGTAACGTCCGTGGTGACGTCCTTGCCGGTATTGTGGTCGCGCTCGCGCTTATTCCCGAAGCGATCGCCTTTTCCATCATCGCCGGAGTCGACCCGCAGGTCGGGCTCTACTCTGCGTTCTGTATTCCCCTGGTTATGGCCTTCCTCGGCGGCCGTCCGGCAATGATATCGTCCGCCACCGGTGCGATGGCGCTGCTGCTGATCACGCTTGTAAAAGACCACGGCCTGCAGTATCTGCTGGCGGCCTCGGCGCTGACCGGCGTACTGCAGCTGGCGGCCGGCTACCTGAAGCTGGGCAGCCTGATGCGCTACGTCTCCCGCTCGGTGGTCACCGGTTTCGTGAACGCGCTGGCCATCCTGATATTTATGGCGCAGCTGCCGGAGCTGACCAACGTCACCTGGCACGTTTATGCCCTGACCGCTGCGGGCCTGGGCATCATTTATCTCTTCCCGTATCTGAACAAAACCATTCCCTCGCCGCTGGTCTGCATCATCGTGCTGACCGCCATTTCCATGTGGCTGCACCTGGACGTGCGCACCGTGGGTGACATGGGCAAACTGCCGGACAGCCTGCCGGTGTTTCTGATCCCGGATATCCCGCTTAACCTCGACACGCTGATGATTATTCTGCCGTACTCGGCAGGACTTGCCGTGGTGGGGCTGCTGGAGTCGATGATGACCGCCACCATCGTGGACGACATGACCGACACGCCGAGCGATAAAAACCGCGAGTGCAAGGCGCAGGGCGTGGCCAACATCTGCACCTCCTTTATCGGCGGCATGGCGGGCTGCGCGATGATTGGCCAGTCGGTGATCAACGTCAAATCGGGCGGGCGCGGGCGGCTTTCCACGCTCACCGCCGGCGTGGTGCTGCTGCTGATGGTGGTGTTCCTGCGCGACTGGGTGTCCCGGATACCCATGGCGGCTCTGGTGGCGGTGATGATCATGGTCTCCATCGGCACCTTCTCCTGGCGCTCCATCAGCAACCTGCGCAGCCATCCGCTGTCAACCAGCGTGGTGATGCTGGCCACCGTGGTGGTGGTGGTGGCGACCGATAACCTGGCGTTTGGCGTGCTCACCGGCGTGCTGATTGCCTCGCTGAACTTCGCCACCAAGGTCGCCCGCTTTATGGCGGTCTCCTCTGAGCTGAAGGACGACACCCGCACCTATACCGTAGCCGGCCAGGTATTCTTTGCCTCATCCGATCGCTTTATGAGCCACTTCGACTTCCGTGAAGCGGTGGAGCGCGTGGTGATTGACGTAACGCACGCCCACTTCTGGGATATCACCTCCGTGAGCGCGCTGGACCGGGTGGTTATCAAGTTCCGTCGCGAAGGCACGGAAGTGGAGATCAAGGGTATGAATGACGCGACCCGCACCCTCGTTGACCGCTTCGGAGTGCATGACAAGCCTGAAGAAGTGGAAAAGCTGATGGGTGGCCATTAATTTACTGGAGAAAGCATCATGAATAACACCGTTATTGCCTGCGTTGACGGCTCGCCGTCAACCCGGCCGGTCTGTGAGTATGCTGCCTGGGCAGCCGGTAAACTTGGCGCGCCGCTGGCGCTGCTGCACGTGCTCGAAAAGAGTGAGACTCCCGCCGTGTCTGACCTGACCGGGAGCATTGGTATTGACAGCCGGGAGCAGCTGACCGAAGCGCTGGTCCGCGTCGAGGGTGAGCGCAGCCGGCTGCTGATGGCGCAGGGCAAGGCCGTGCTGGCCGGCTGTGCGGAGCTCCTGAAGCAGACCGGACAGCCGGACGCACAGCTGCTGCAAAAGCACGGCGCACTGGACGAAATCCTGGCGGAGCTGGGCGAAGTCCGGCTGATGGTGCTGGGGCGCCGCGGGACGCAGAATCAGGTAGGCAGCCATCTGGAAAGCGTCATTCGCCTGCAGAAAAACCCGGTGCTGATTGTGCCGGAGACGTTTACGCCGCCGGCGCGGGTGATGTTTGCGTACGACGGCAGCAGTGAGAGCCGTAAAAACCTGACGCGCCTGACGGTCAGCCCGCTGCTGCACGGCCTGAGCTGTCATATCGTGATGGTCAACGGTGACATGTCAGCCCTGCAGGATGCGCAGGCTGTTCTTCAGGAAGCCGGTATCACGACCGAGACACGCCTGCTGGAAGACGAGTCCGTAACCGGGGCGCTGTGCCGCTACGCGGACGCCCATGATATCGACCTCACGGTAATGGGGGCCTGCGGGCACTCCCGGTTACGGCGATTCTTTATTGGCAGCCACACCACGGAAATGCTGTCTGAAAGCCGTCAGCCCCTGCTGATGCTGCGATGAAACAGGCGGGCCTGATATCAGGCCCGCCTTCACAGGGGAAAGAGGATGACGGGTATGAAGGTAAAGGCGCGTTATTGCGGCGCATCCGTCCTGATACCGGTGGCCAGCAGGCTGGCGCCAAGAATGTAGACCAGGCAGAACAGGGCCTGAAGATGCAGGGTGACATGGTTATCTATCAGCACGCCCATGATTACCGGGGATGCCCCGCTGGCAATCACCGTCCCTGCCTCAACCGCCGAGCGCACCCTGGCCAGCTGCGCCGGACCAAACAGCTGTACCCAGAGCGCGGTGGCAAGCGTTGAGGCAATGGCCGACGATACGCCGGTCATAATCAGGTAAAAAGGCGTCACCCACTGACCGTTGCTGAGCCATAGCGCCAGCATGGCCAGGGCCTGTGGCATCAGAAACCACGGCAGCAGCCTGCGTGGTGAGAGCCGGTCAATCAGCGGGCCAAACGACAGCAGCGATACCGCCTGGGTAATGGCATAGGCAATAAACCATACCGCCACCCACGACAGCTCCCAGCCTTTCTCCTGTGCCAGCCTCGCCTGGTGGAAGAAGAAGCCGGTGGTGATAAAGGGGGAGGCCAGCACGACAGGCAGCGCCAGCAGCAGGTTGCGGTTTCGCCATACCGGCGCCTCTTTTTCTTTCTCCTCACCCCGCTTTCTGAACGTACGCAGCGGCTTCTCTTTCCCGCGGGGCAAAAACATCAGCGCGACCCCCACGCCGGCAACAAGCATTCCGGCATTGATGCCCCAGGCAGCGCGCCATCCCGTCAGCGCGCTTATCTGCACCGCAATCACAGGAAAAACGGCCTGCGCCAGCGAGAGCCCCAGCGCGATGGCGCCGAGCGCCTTGCCTGCATCAAGGGGGAACTGGCGCGCCGTTGCGGTCAGCGCAGTATGCACCATCAGTCCCTGGCCGCCGAGGCGCAGAAAGTAAAACCCGATGCACAGCATCCACGCCGCCTGTGCGCCGGAAACCAGCAGGCAGGCCGTGAGCAGCAAAAGGGTGACCGCCAGCGTGAAGCGGCGGGTCGTGGTGTAGTCAATCAGCCGTCCGGCCCAGGTCAGCGTGATGGCGCTCATCACCGTTCCGATTGCGTACAGGCCGCCCAGTCCGCCGTCGGTGAGCCCAAAGGCCTCACGAAAATCCTGCCCGTAAAGTGAGACAAAATAGGTCTGTCCAAAGCTGGACATGGCCATCAGCATCGCACCGAACGTAAGGTGAGAGGCGTGATGAAACATAAACCGAAAAAGCTGACGCATGAATATCCCTGAAGGCGGGCTGCAGCCCGCCGATTAATCACGACGTGTCCGTACCGGCTGCTGCGGACACGGCGCCTGCGTCCCTGAAGCAGGTACACGCGGGTTCACCGTGAAAGGTGGCAGTCCCGTAACGGATATGAGAGAACGGTACCCGGCGCGGACTGGCTGTCGCGGCAGGCTCTCTGATAAAGGACGGGCGAAGAGAAACTCAGGGTGGCGTAATGTGCATGACTCACAGTCAGATATAAAATGCTGCCGAAACGATAATTTTTAATGCTCTTCAGGTCAAGCCTGAAAACGGGCTCCTCATGCCCGCCGCAGGGGGAGTCGCACAAAAACAGTGGATAGCCGCTTGATTAACGCCCGTGACCGGGCCAGAATTGCGGCGAGGTGATGGCGTTCCACCTTACCCAACCGCTTCCCCTGAGAAGCTGATGACGCCTGATATTACTCCCCTTTAACCGGGAGTATGTCAGGCCGCCCCGTATCATCAGCCTGCATACTCCCTCTGACACAGAGGTAAACCCCGTGAAATCTTATCTGGCCATTATCATTGGTGGATCCGCTGGCTGCCTGATCCGCTGGCTGCTTGGCGCACGCCTGAACAGCCTGTTTCCTGACCTGCCACCGGGCACGCTGGTAGTGAACCTTGCGGGCGGATTTATCATTGGTGCGTCGCTGGCCTGGTTCATGCGCCATCCTGACCTGGATCCGGCCTGGCGATTACTTGTTATCACCGGGCTGTGCGGTGGGCTGACCACGTTTTCCACGTTTTCCCTGGAAATATTCTCACAGCTGCAGTCCGGTAATTATTTCTGGGCGTTTACTTCACTGCTGGTACACGTAACCGGCTCCATTCTGATGACTGCCCTGGGTTTTTTTGTCGTCACATGGCTGCTGTGAGCGTGTGGCTGATGACGGATAAAAATGCCCCTGCCTGCGGCAGCTTTACAGGGCTTTACCTCTTCCGCCTGAAGCGGGCCGGACGTTATGATAAAATTAACGTCACGCTAATTCGTTAATTTATCAGCAATTAATTATCGTATTTTTTATATCTTCAGCGTAGCTCAGCCGGCTTATCCTCTGATAACCAGCGGTTGTATATCAGGGGAAGGCCTGTTTTTTTTGAATAAAGGGAGGGAGTGTGTCAGAAATCCCAGACAGAAATAAAAAGAGGATGTCAGAAGTGCCATCTGCATTTTTCAGCTCGCCCGCAGCCGGCGGCATCGTGCTCATCATCGCCTCAGCAGCCGCTATCATCGTGGCTAACTCTCCGCTCAGGGAGGGATATGAGGTATTCCTGAAATACAACGCCGCCGGCCTCTCCGTTGAGCACTGGATAAACGACGCCCTGATGGCCGTGTTCTTCATGATGGTCGGCCTGGAAATCAAGCGCGAGCTTCTCACCGGTCAGCTTGCCACCTGGGGCCAGCGCGCGCTGCCGGGATTTGCCGCGCTGGGCGGGATGGCCGTGCCTGCGGCCATTTACGTATGGTTTAATGCGGGCAGCGATGAAACCCTCGCTGGCTGGGCAATTCCTGCCGCCACGGACATTGCCTTTGCGCTCGGGGTACTGGCACTGCTGGGCAGTCGCGTACCTGCCTCGCTGAAAATTTTCCTGTCGGCGCTGGCTATTCTGGACGACATGGGCGCAGTGGCTATTATTGCGCTCTTCTATACCAGTAATATTTCGTTTCTGATGCTGGCCGGTGCGGCGGTCACGGTTGCTCTGCTGTTTATCATGAACCGTGCCGGGATTACCCGGCTGTTTCCCTATCTGCTGGCGGGGGGCGTGCTGTGGTTTTTCATGCTTCAGTCCGGGGTGCACGCCACCATCGCGGGTATCCTGCTGGCGCTCTTTATCCCGCTGCGGGTAACCGATCCGGATAAACAATCCCCTCTTGCCCGGCTGGAGCACGGCATCAATCCGTGGGTGACGTTTCTGATACTGCCGCTGTTTGGCTTCGCAAATGCGGGGGTCGCGCTCTCCGGTATGACGGCTGATGACCTGATGTCGCCGGTACCGGTCGGCGTTGCGCTGGGCCTGTTTGTTGGCAAGCAGGCGGGCATTTTCGGCCTGTCGCTGCTGGCCGTCAGCCTGGGCCTGGCAAAACGGCCTGAAAAAAGTACCTGGCTGCAGGTTTACGGCGTATCGGTCCTGTGCGGAATAGGGTTTACCATGAGCCTGTTTATCGGCAACCTGGCGTTTGCAGAAAGCCCCCTGTTGGTGGACGAGGTCAAGGTGGGGGTACTTGCCGGCTCTGTACTGGCAGCACTGGCGGGTATGCTGATACTGCGCTTTTCTCCTTCGCATCCTTCCCGGTAACGCATTCGGGTCCGGAAAATCCCCGTGATGACGGGGATTTTTATTTCCCTGCAAACTTATTAATCAACAGGGCCACCTTCATTACCGTCGGCATTTATTCAGGTGCTTATCATCACACTGGTGCCCGCATTTATAGTTTGCCGAAAAAATTCGCACCGTTAATCATGCAGGTACAAACAAAAAGCAGTCTTTTTGTCAATCATGGCAACTTTTCCTGGCCGCCCCCGGTTATGTCGGTTCTCTCGCCTGTTATTAATGTAGCGGGTAATGTCCCATTTCAAAAAGGGGAAAGGGAGAGGCATGCTGATGTCTAAAATCAGAATGCCCCCGGAGTTCTGTTTATGGATGAGAACCTACAGCTGCTTGTGTCCTGCCAGAATTTTCAGGCCAATGATACCCGCCAGAATCAGTCCGAAACAGGCAATGCGTAACAGGCCCTTATCTTCATTTAAGTAAATTATTCCGTACGCTGCTGTCCCTAAAGCACCAATCCCGACCCAGACCGCATAAGCGGTTCCTACAGGAATAGTCCGTGTTGCCAGGGACAAAAAGTACATGCTCACACCGATAAATGTCAGGCAAAAAATACTGGGGTAGATCCGGGTAAATCCCTCAGTCCGGAGCATTGACGCGGCATAAAAGACTTCGGCTATGCCGGCAATCACCAGATACATCCATCCATTCATAAAACTCCTTTAACGGCTCATCAAAACCAGCAATATTGTGGGCAATGTTAACTCTGTTTTTAAGCAGGGGATCATCAGCATCAACCGCGAAACCCTTTCCGGCACAGGAAAAAATCGCTGCCTGCGTCGGGTTAACTGCCTGGGCCCAGTTTTTTTAACCTGAAATAGGTGGCCCTGGATATGCCGGTTTTCTCCATCACCAGTTTAATGGGCGTTTCGTGCCGGATAAGCTCCAGTGCGGCGGCCGATTTGTGATGAGGTTTCCGTCCAAACCTGACGCCTGCCGCCATGGCGATGACCCGGCCTTCGTTTGTGCGCTCCAGGATCCGCTCCCGCTCAGCTTCAGCAACGGCAGCAAGGATCTGAATGACCATTTTACCCATCGTGCCTTCAGTACTCAGTCCATTCTCCAGAAACCGGATGGCTATTCCCTTTTTATAGCAGGCATCAACAATGTGGATCATATCCGCTGTGTTGCGGCCAAGCCGGTCCATTTTGGTACACATGATAATGTCATCTTTTTCGGCACGGGCAAGCAGCCGTTGTAACCCTTCACGTTCGTCCGTGGCGCCCGACATCATGTCAGTAAAAATCCGGTCATCTCTGACGCCTGAAGATTTCAGCTCCATGATCTGCGCCGTCAGTTTCTGATGGCTCGTTGATACCCTTGCATATCCCAGTAATGCCATATTGGTCTCACAAATCGATACTGATACTGCGTAGTATCATAAAGCATAAAACACGATTTTTGATACTCATGTAAGCACGCACTTTAAAAGGTCTCAAAACTTATAATATCTGAGACTATCAAAATTTGAGCAGAGCGATACCCTTACGAAAGGATGCGGGATGAGTGACGGTTTTCTGACCAGTGAACAGACCGAAAACTACGGACGGTATGCCGCCGAGCCTAACGAGGTTCAGCTGGCCCGGTATTTTCATCTTGATGAACGCGATCTTGTTTTTATTAATCAGCGCCGGGGGAAACATAACCGATTTGGGATTGCCCTTCAGCTAACCACGGCCCGTTTTCTGGGAACCTTCCAGACCGATCCCTTGCAAATACCTCCCGGCGTCCGAAATTACGTTGCATTACAGCTGAACATTCATCGCCCTGAGATCATGGCCCGATACGCCCAGAGAGAGAATACCCGTTGGGAGCATCAAAGGCTGATCAGGCAACACTCTGACTACCATGATTTTGGCGATTTCCCCTGGTCGTTCAGACTGAAACGTCTGCTTTATATCCGCACATGGCTCAGTAACGAGCGCCCCGGTCTGATGTTCGATTTTGCCACGGCATGGTTGCTCCAGAATAAAGTATTGTTGCCCGCAGCCTCAGCGCTGACGAGGCTCATTGGCGAAATTCGTGAGCGGGCAAGCAGGCGTTTGTGGCGCAGACTGGCTGCATTACCTGACAGCTGGCAGACTGAGCAACTGGCCGGTCTGCTTGTCATACCGGAAGGACAGCGGGTTTCCGTGATGGAGCAGATACGAAAAGGGCCCGTCAACGTCAGTGGTCCGGCCTTTACTGACGCACTTCAGCGCTACACACGCCTGCGCAGCCTGGAGTTTTCCCGGCTGAATTTTGCCGGGCTGCCTGCAATTCAACTCCGCAACCTGGCTCGTTATGCTGGCATGGCTTCGGTAAAATATATCGCCAGAATGCCGGAGGAACGGCGGCTGGCCATCCTGACCGCGTTTGTTAAAGCACAGGAAATTTTGGCACTCGATGAGGCTGTCGATGTTCTGGATCTGCTGATCCTCAATATCACGCGTTCAGCGAAGCAAACCGGGCAGAAAAAACGGCTCAGAACGCTCAAAGATCTTGATCGCGCGGCGCTACTTCTGGCACATGCATGTACGCTTTTACTGGATGATAAAATGGATGACGCAGCGCTGCGTCAGACTATTTTCAGCCACGTACCAAAGAACCGGCTGGCGGAATCCGTAGGTAAAGTCAATGAGCTTGCCCGCCCGCAGGACACAAATTTCCAGGATGAAATGGTCGAGCAATATGGACGGGTTAAGCGCTTTCTGCCAGCGATGCTGCGTGATTTACATTTTCAGTCTGCCCCTGCCGGCGAAAATACGCTATCGGCCATACATTACCTGGCCGAACTGAGTGGTTCGAAAAAACGCCTCCTGGAGAATGCGCCTGAGCAGATCATTACAGGTCCCTGGAAACGTCTGGTGTACGACTCCGAAGGCCGGATACAGCGTGCAGGATACTCATTGTGCCTGCTGGAACGCCTTCAGGATTCGCTGCGTCGCCGCGATATCTGGCTGGAGAACAGCGATCGCTGGGGCGATCCGCGTCAGAAGTTTCTTCAGGGGAAAGAATGGCAGGCTCAGCGGATCGCCGTATGCCGGGCGCTTGGACACCCCACCGATGGTGGAAATGCCGTTAAACAGCTGGCAACCGAACTGGACGAAACCTGGAAAACGGTGGCCTCACGCTTTGAGCTGAATGCTGCCGTGAGCATCTGTCATCAGGGTAAATATCCGTCCCTGACCATCAGCAGTCTGGAAAAACTGGAAGAACCGCAGCCGCTGATTCTTCTGAACAGCCGCGTCAGGCAGCTGGTCCCCCCTGTTGATCTGACAGAGCTGCTGCTTGAAATTGACGCCCGGACTGGTTTTACCCGCGAATTCACTCATGTGAGTGAGTCTGAAGCCCGTGCTCAGGATCTTAACATCAGCCTGTGTGCCGTACTGCTCGCTGAAGCCTGCAATATCGGACATGAACCGCTGATCAAACACAGTATTCCGGCACTGACCCGCCACCGTCTGAGCTGGGTAAAACAAAACTACATTCGGGCTGAAACGCTGGTCAGCGCTAATGCCCGGTTGGTCGATTTTCAGTCCACGCTGGAACTGTCTGAGCGCTGGGGCGGCGGAGAAGTGGCTTCTGCAGATGGGATGCGCTTTGTCACTCCTGTAAAAACGCTGAACTCTGGCCCTAACAGAAAATACTTTGGCTCAGGGCGTGGGATCACCTGGTACAATTTTGTTTCTGACCAGTATTCCGGCTTTCACGGCATCGTTATCCCCGGTACGTTGCGTGACTCTATCTTTGTGCTGGAAGGGCTTCTGGAGCAGCAGACGGGGCTGAATCCGGTGGAGATTATGACGGACACTGGAGGGTCCAGCGACATTATCTTTGGCCTGTTCTGGCTGCTGGGCTACCAGTTTTCGCCCCGCCTGGCAGATGCCGGTGAGGCGGTATTTTGGCGTGCAGATAAAAATGCGAACTACGGGGTACTGGATGAGCTGGCGCGGGGATGCGTTGAACTGTCAAAGATAGAAACCCAATGGGATGAAATGATGAGGGTTTCCGGTTCTCTGAAGCTGGGTACAGTCCACGCCTCAGAACTTGTGGGCTCGCTTTTAAAAAGTTCCCGTCCGTCAGGGCTGGCGCAGGCGATTATGGAGGTGGGACGGGTCAACAAGACGCTGTACCTCCTCAACTACATTGATGATGAAGAATATCGTCGCAGGATACTGACTCAGCTTAACCGGGGAGAAGGCCGTCACGCCGTGGCAAGGGCGATCTGTTACGGCCAACGTGGTGAGATTAGAAAACGTTACCGTGAGGGGCAGGAGGATCAACTGGGTGCGCTGGGGCTTGTCACTAACGCAGTTGTATTGTGGAACACGCTTTATATGCAGGAAGCGCTATCACATTTGCGCAGCGCTGGTGAGATCCCGGAAGACGAGCATATCTCACGCCTGTCGCCACTGATGTACGGTCATATCAACATGCTGGGACATTATACGTTCACGCTGCCGGAAAATATTCTGAAGGGAGAGTTGAGGCCATTAAATTTCAATTCAAACAATGAATTATTGCCTTAACGTGGTTTTTTACACGATTGAACCTCGAACCCCGGTATAGATTATTCTCCGCGCAGTTGGCGGCGTTTTGGTCAATGTGTGCACTCTGGAAGCCAGGAACGGGATACACCACATCGGTATTCATCCGCGTGCTGTAACAGATAGCGCACCGCGCCGCGCTTTTGTCCATTATCTTAGCCTGAACTTTGTCAGGAATTGCTTTTCTGTTGGTCATTTAGTGTCAGAGCCCTGAAGAATGTTTCGGATATGATTTTCGATTTTCACGCAGACTGCCTCTGACAGCATGTCGCGGGAGACAGGGTTGACCTGAGCAGATTTCTCCGACCAGTAATGGATCCTTGTTTCACCCTGAACAAAAAGAAGACCGCATACTCCCATCGCTCCTCCTGCCGGTGCCATTGCAACAGCTGTAATGGAGTCCATCTTCTGAAAATAATCCGCCGGTGCTGGGATGTATGTGTTAAAACCGCTATTAATATCAACACCAGGAGTCCATCCAGGAATTCGAGGGCAGCAAATCGCTTCTTTCAGGTGAGGAGTTAATAGGCGGAGCAGATCGGGACGCAGGTGGATAATGACTTCAACATTTCCCGGAAAGCTGACATCTTTCGTGAAGACGGTACAGAACTCCCCATCAAAGCGCTGTTCTTCAGTTACTACAGGCGGAAGCCGGCGGAGCACCCCAACCTTTTCACACAGGCTTATCACCACTTTATCGAGCTCGTTAAAATTGGCTGCGAGCTTGCTTAACGCATCATCAGAAAGCACCAGAGCATCGCGGCTTCCGCCACCCAGCGCAATATCACACTCTGCGATCTGCGCCTGAACCTGAGCCAGGGGCAACAGCAGCCGGTCAACTGTGAAGGGCAACGCCGGGGCACTGTGCAGCCAGCACAGCCCATCGGCAAACGCCAGGCGGGAACGGGTAAATAACTGATAAAGTGAAGCCATCTCCCCGGTGCCAGCCTGGCGCTCCGCATGGCCGCGGATAAGCAGCAGTGCATCGCGGATATTCATCAAATCAGAACAGCACTTTGCCACAACATCGCCGGCAGTGTGCGGCCGAGGGGCTGGCAAAAAGGGTGACTGCTCATGCTGATCAATATAACGGTACAGATCTGTCATATTCTGGGTGACCGTTATATTCCTGCGCTGAAGTACTGCATCGACCCGGGCTTTCAGCTCGTCATCGATGCGGGCATTGACCATAGCCATACATAAGCTCCTTAACCGGTTGGAGATGTAAAGCTTATCTGCTTTACATGAGATTGTAAATCTCTTTTGCTTTACTTTTAATGTAAAGATTGCCGTCTTACATTTTTGCATAATATTCAATAATTGAAATAATTATTGTCCATCTATCAACAGTGTCCTTTCTCGTTGCCTCAGATCCGAAAACCGGTATTTCCGGATCTTCGTTCCTGCCCCCGGCGCACAGCGGCCCCGCAACACAAGATGTAGCGGTGTTTCCAGCTGACAGTGACGCTATATGTGGGGTTTGAGGTCCAATGGAACGAAAACGTACGCTAAGGATATATATTATTGATTTATAATAAAATATGAGAAAATTCCTTTTCAGGAACCCTCTCATATGATGTAACTGATGCTATTTTCTTCGTTTCTTTTGAGTACTTTTAATAGCCATATATGATGTTTCATATAGAGTTAAAAGTTTCCCCATCTGACTATCTATAGCGTCATGCTTCTCAGGATTTCTTAATTTTTGCAACAATTTAGATATATATTTCGCAGGTAATTTTATTATTAATGAATTATGAGATTGATACATTTCTTTTGTCCAATCCAAATCTCTCCCTGATTTCAATGCCTCACTTTCTTCTCTATTAATAATAAATCCTAATTTTCCATACGGACCTGTTAAATATGATTGTAATTGTCTGTACTCAGATGGGCCTAATTCTTCAAAATTTTTCGCATCAAAAACAACTTGTCTTGTTTTATAGTCTTCTAATACACGCTTCCAAAAATCTGATTTTCCACCATTGGTACCTATAATATCTCGTCTCTGAACCGCGTTACCGTTTGGATGCGGTTTTATATCTGTCAGGTGGGATGCAAATACAATTCTTAGTGCGTCTAAGCACCATTGCTCAAATTCATTAGCCCCTTCATTTCCTGTCGGTATTTGATCCAGATGAGTGGTTATTTGACCTATTGTTTTATTTCTAATGGCTGAATTATCGGAAACAACATTGATATCATATTCGTCATTTATTTCCTCAGCTTCCTCTGGAGCAAGAGCGTTGCGATTTAAATTCAAACCAAGCCAATAACATGGATGAATTAATAGTTTTTCACTGCTTTCAAAACCTTTATCTGGGGTTCGTCCATCATGGCAAAATGAATAAGATGAAGTGTTTTTATCACGTATACCCACAAATCCTACGCTATACAAACTTTGGAGGATTCCACTAGCTTTTAGTAATTGTATTTCAGAGATTATTTTGGGGTCTTCATTTTCTTCTATTGATTCGAAAGATGCTTCTATTTTTTTTAAGCAAGTGTAGACTGTTAATTCAGGTTCAATACTACGGAATGCGCTAGTTATAACTTGTATTGAAGGAAAGATCTTCTGGTACTCCTTCCAAAGGTCTTCAAGCCTGGCCATGGAAATTGACTTGGCTGCATATTCTAGATCAGTGTTAATAATGGTTTCTCGACTCTCTCTAAATGCGGAGAAAAAAGCTTCATTTAACAATGACAGTAAATCTCTGGGGCGGTAAAGGGTAAATTGCAAGCATCGTTTAAAACCACTCCTTCCTTTGAGGTCATCGGCTGTACACCTATCCCAAACCCGTTGATCTTTCTCAATATCTAGATTAAATGCCACTTTCATTCTTTTAGCCGATAGCATTAAGAGTTGTGCCCAATCCCAATGCAGCCTTATGACTTGCCCCTCTATATTTCTTGAGTAGTCAGGATCTTCCTTTGATAGCGATCTAAATATATTATCTCTTAAAAAAATGATTGGGCGAATGCATTTTGCTTTTTGATTTAATTCAATTGAGGCATATGCCAGACCAGCTATGATTCCGATTCCTATATTATCCGGTTCATATGCTTCATCTAGCTTATCCATCAATATGACAATTTTCCTGTCTGAGCGCTCAAGAAGTGAAACTATATTGCCTTCGATTTCTGAAATATTCAAATTAAATTGAAGGTCACCAATTGATTCTTCAGGATTGTTTTCATCTAAATATTCTTTTGCTACAATCCTACACTTTCTTAAAATATCACCTTGTGCAGCATTCCATTTCTTTAAATGCTCATTCAACAATGTTTCTGTCGAAATTTGAGATGATAATTTATAATGAGAAGATATATATGATGCTATCTCCATTAACATAGCATATCGCCATAATAACCTTGTGGCTGCCCTGGCTAAATTGAATGAGCCTGTAAATGGCTTCAACATTGATCTAAAGCCAATTATTTGAGTGTCGTCTGGTGAAAAACTTAGGATTAATATTTTTTTATCTTTCTTCCAATGCTCATTTAGCTGAATGAATAAAGCACTTTTACCAGTCCCTCGTCTGCCTACAACAATAGTTCGGTCATCTGTTTCAATTAAAGTTCTAAAGTCAGCAGTTTCGATGAAAGCACTGCTCAACATTTTCTTATCATTTTCTGCTGTTGTATCGCCAAACGGATTAGACTTTGAAGTAATATTAAATTCCATATTCAACCTTTTATATTAGTTGCTTTCATTTATTACTTTATATACTGTTGAACGAGCAATATTCATTGTTTTTGATATGTGTGAGGCTCCTAAACCTTGTTTCCACATATTTAATATCGCACCTCTGTTTATTTTTCTTTTTCTACCGAACGGCTTTGTTGAATAAATCAGATTTCGGGTAAGTCTCCCCCGTAGCGGGTTGTGTT
>NZ_JBEAFH010000043.1:0-62942 GCF_040061575.1 Klebsiella sp. CB_Kp196 | reverse complement strand
AAAACCAACCGACATTACTAACTGAAGGTTGTATCTAACTCTGGGGGCAGGTCAAGGCCACCTCGCTAACTTATGATCACTCTCAATGATGCGGTGAAGCTGCTGCAACGCCTCCACAGCAATATCAATAGATGATATAAGGGAGTAAACCTGCATGGCCTTGACATCAATATCTTCCGACAGCTCAGGGAAGTTCATCAGATTGCGAACAGAAACGCTTATCCAATCCATGCACGAACAGATAGGGCTGAACTGGTTTTTACCATTTCTGTTTATGAAGTAGCTGTAAGCAAACTCCCCTTCATTAACCACATCGCGAAAATCAGTTATTAAAGTATCGTCAATAGTTACACCAAAATCTGCCTTGGTCATCTTCATGGAAATCACTTTCAAATCAGCACACTTAGAGGTTGATTGTGACCGTTATCATAGGCAAAAACAATTCAGTAGGTTGACCCGCCCCCCCCATAACTCAAAATTGCTCGATTTAAGTATGCATTCCAACTTCCGCTTCTCGCTCACAGCAGACTATAACGCTTGCACCTACAACCTGCGGAGGTGAACAGTAAAGTGTTCACTGTTCACCGAGTATTCACACGCTAACACCATGAAAATCAATAACAAAAACTCTCAGTGAACAGTGTGAACAGTTTTCACCAAAAAAACTTTTTCTCTAGCCTTTGTAGATACAGAAAAATCATCAGGAGGAAGAGCAATCGACAACTTTAGATAGATAAGAATGCTATGACATTCCATAATTGGTACACGCTTAGGTACACAAATGAAAGTTGAATACATTAAAATCATTTAAATTTAAATGGTTACATGATTCATTCAGACTCCGCCAGCACCAAAATTCTCCATCGGTGATTACCAGAGTCATCCGATGAAGTCCTAAGAGCCCGCACGGTGCAAGCCCTGCGGGCTTTTTTGTGTCTATATCGGTCTGGCGGGAATGACTGAGGACCGCAGCCTTGTGGTGCCTTATTGGGCTCCAGGAGAAAGAGCCAAAAAACGCGGGTCCTAAAATGGTAAAACTCATTAAGAGGCTCATTGCGGCTGAAAGCACAAGCATGAAGCCTTCAGAGCAGACAGCCCGAATATCTGTAATGGGTCAGGCAACGGTTGCCTGCACAATATGAGAAACCGCTGCGACTATTCAGGCAAGGCAATCAACGGCATGGAAAAAGAGCTCTTCCGTCATGATGGCATTCTCTTTTTCGCTCTGATGTTCGCGGCGGATAAACCAGCCCGTTTCCGGCGCCATGCTCAGGTAAAACAGCTGAGTGATTCCAGGAGCATTAACCCGCATTGTCATGCAGCCCGTTTCCACACCTCGACAGAGCTGTTCAGGTACTATGCTGACGTGACGATCGCCGTTCTGTAGCCGGAGTGTGGTGATGTCATAACGGCATATACCGCTGTTCAGGCTATAGCCGATCGTGCTCAGATCATGAATATGCTTTGTTGATAGAATGACCTCAATGCCGGACCCCGCAAACCACTGGCTGATTTGCTGCACCAGCGCATCCATCCGGCGGCGGAATGCCTGAATTTCCGCCTCAGCGGATTTATTGCCGGGCGGTGTGCTATCGGAGTTCTGCTGCACTTTCTTAAAAAAACGTTCTCTGGCCGACACGTTATCGCCCCCGTTAACTTTTAATACGTTGTGAGATATGCGCTGAGCGGCATTCTCTTTTTTTTCATCGCCGCTCCCGCCACCTTATTTTTCGTAAACAGATTAAGCGCACAGCACTGCGGCACGGGCGGGATCGATGGCAATCAGCTCGGCAAGCAGGCGGTCCATAGCAGACTGCAGGCGGTTTTTGTCGGTTTCACTGCGCCCGGCCTTCAGGCGTAGCAGCCTGAGGTGGCGGGCTTTGACTTCGAACAGCAGACCTGTCTCCCATTGTGCCAGCGGAATTCCGGCAGCATCCGCGCCCAGTTCCGCCAGCAGGTGTTGCGCCAGCTCATTTTTGCCGGTCTGCTCGGCAATACGCGCCATCAGCAGGCGCAGCAGCCAGCGGCTGCGCACGCTGGTGATACCCGGGCGGTTCTGCAGCCAGGCCAGCGCCGCCTCCGGGCCGTCGCTGTCGGCAACCGCGAGGGCCTCCGGCTCCAGCAGCAGAATATCGTCATCGCCGGATGCGGTAGCGGCGCTGGCGGCAGTATCATCCCGCCAGCCTGCGGCGTTCTCCAGCACCTGCTGTTGTATCCAGTTCAGCGTGACCTCATCGGCAAACGGCGTGCCGTCGTTAAATGCCAGTCCTTCCAGCCCCGTCAGCCGGGTCAGCAGCCCTTTCAGGTCATTCTGAATAATAGCGGCTTCCGCTTCCCGCCCAGCCTTCAGCAGAGCCTGGTGGATATACCACTGCAGGTCCAGCCACAGATGATTCGCGCCACGAGAAAACATCCCGTCAGCCTGTTCCAGCAGTTCTGTCCAACTCTGCTGGAGATACAACCGCTTCAGCAATGCCCGCTGGTCCGGCTTCGGCGGTTCAATACGGGTTCTGCCTTCTGCTGATAGCGGCGGCAGCTGATATAGCGTGTCGTGGCGGATGCTTTTCATCAGATGGTGAGCGGCCAGCCAACCCTCCGGCTGGTCACCGAGATATTTCGCCAGGATACGCGCCTGCGTCAGCAGTTCCTGGCCGGAGGTGATAGGGCTCAGCGCCGGCGTATAGTTGTTTGCCTGAGAGGGCGAAACATCGCTGACATTCTGCGGCACGACGGCATCCGGCCCGCCCGACTTCAACAGACGGGTCTCGAGGACGCCGCACAGCGCATCGGGGACAGTCCCCTCCTGCGCCTGCTCCATCAGCAATAATGCGCCGCTGATACGCAAGGCATCAGTACTGCCGGCCTCGGGGTACAGCGACAGGCTGTCAAGCATCCGCTGTCCGGCGAGCCAGTCAAATGCGGCCCTTCGGCTGCGCTCCCGCAGCGGGTGCAGCTGCTCGCCAAAACCCTGCATCAGCCCGGCCAGCAGTTCCAGTCCGTCCGCCAGACCGCTTTCGCCATCCCGGTGCAGCCGCGCCCACGCGTAATATGAGGCAACGCGAATATCTTTGGTCACGGTGGTGAGCAGTTTTTCGGCCAACCTACAAATCAGATCGCTATCCGCACCGGTGATCTTGTTCACCTCTTCGCGCATCTGCTGGAAATCATCATCGTAGCCGGGATCGTCCCCCGCGGGTTTATCGGCTGACAGCGGCTGCAGCCAGTTATTCCACAACAGCAGACGTTGTTGCGTTTGTACCGCCAGCGCATCAGCAGCGGCCTGACAGACTGAAATCAGAGTATAAACATTGGCCATCAGTACATCTCCTCTCCGGTCAGCGCCGGGCCGGCTGCCAGCGCCGTTCGGGCCACAGAATCAGCCACCTGCGCGTCCAGCATATTCCCGGTTAATCTATTAAATAACGCACGCCGTTTATTTCGGAGCCAGCGCGCTGATTTCGTCGCGTAATTCCTGCGTTAGCGCCGGGTCTTTCAGGATATTTTCGAACTCTTTTCTGAAAATGCGTGCCCTGGGCACCTCATTCTGGAACGTATCAGCCATAGCGGTCCCTTCCCGTGAGGAATAATGAGTTAAACATAACGGCGTGTGATGACCAGGATATAGTAGAGCAAAGCGCCAAAAAATATCAACCTGCCGGCCCCAAAGTCCATTATAAGACTTTCCTCAGACACCTTAAGGCAAATGTAAAAATGAAACGCATCAGACAAACAAAGCTGGTATGTAATAACAACCTTTTGCTTACAATAAAGGCTGAGTGTATACCTGGCAGAGGAATATGAATTAAATTCATATCTGAATAGACAGAGTTGATTGATGCAAATCAATGTGCAGCGGAAATAAAGATCACTCCTGACACTGAAAAAATCGCGAATAGCGAAGTGTGAAAGAAATTATTTTTTATGGTTTACAGGCTGTAAGCCGCCCAGCTCTGAGTATTAATATGGTTATAATTAATGACTGGCAGATTAATATAAAATTCACAAATAATATCCGGCAGATATCAAGTCAGGATTCATTGGGAAAGCAACAGGGACAGGATCGCAGTTCCGTCTTCATACTCGTTGAGAATGGTAATATGCTGCTTTTCACACCTCGCCCCGTATGACGAAGCGGCGCATTACGCCGGGGATGCCTCGGGCGTCACCGCCTTTGAGTCAAACCTCATGTAGCTGGATTGACTGCTGCCGGAAGCGATCGGTTGAAAGCGCGATGGGCAATATTCTGCCCGCCAGGCGATAGTTGCAGCCATGATGTCCGTCCCGGACATCTGACTGCCCCCCAGGTATGCGGGCGATGGCTTTGCGGATACGCAAGTCGGCGGGGAGCCGCGATTGATCGCTCAGGGAATGAGTTCGAAGGTAATGGAGATTAAGGTATCCGGGTTCAGGTCCGCTGGCGTGCTGCTATACAGCGAGCCGGCCTGTCCATATAGCGTGACCGTTCCCCCTTTTAATCCGGATGATAATACTTTGGCCATTAGCGGATCGATTTGCTTATCGTAAACCATCTTTGAATTCATCGTATTGAGTATCGGCGTACCATCAAGCTTCTTCTCAAGGATATTCATAGACAAAGTCTCATTCGACTTGTACGGCTCCTTTCCTTTTTTATCAACCACAAAATATACGCCATTAGGCAAAATCTCATATTTTTTATTTTTGATTTTTGCCATGATTCTTTTTTCAATATCGACGTACTTAGACGATAGTTGTTCGTTAAGCATGTTAACGATACTTTCTATTTCATTTTCTTTAATTTTAATTTTTTTATTATAAGCGTCGTTAAACCCGGAAACCAACGCTGAAGGCGCCAGCTTGACATTATTGTCGGCCATTTTATTCACATCGGATAGCGCCTGGGTAAGGTAGAAAACGCCGAGCGCATAGGCATTTTTATGACTTTTATCCGCAAGGCTTAAATCACTTTGCTTGATGGCCAGGCTATCGAGCGTAGACTGTAATTTTTTATTTTTATCGTTTAAAGCAGCGACTGAAACATCATATTCTTTCTGCGCGGTTGCGGCGGCGGCGTTCAGCTCGGCGTTCTTTTTGGTCAGCGCATCAAGCGCGGTTTTCTGCTGGCCTTCTCTTTCCGCGCGCTGCTTGTTCAGCATGGCGATCTGCGCCGACAGCGCGCGGGTGGTCTCATCCTGCTTTTTCTGCGCCGCTTCGGCGGCGGCGGCCAGCTCGGCGTTCTTTTTGGTCAGCGCATCAAGCGCGGTTTTCTGCTGACCTTCTCTCTCCACGCGCTGCTTGTTCAGCGCGGCAATCTGCGCCGACAGCGCGCGTGTGGTCTCATCCTGCTTTTTCTGCGCCGCTTCGGCGGCGGCGGCCAGCTCGGCGTTCTTTTTGGTCAGCGCGGCAATCTGCGCCGACAGCGCGCGGGTTGTCTCATCCTGCTTTTTCTGTGCAGATTCGGCAGCGGCGCGCAGTTCCAGATTCTTTCCCGTCAGCGTATCGATCGTCGATTTCTGCAGGTTCTCACTCTGCTCCTTCTGCGTTTTCAGCGCGGCAATCTGCACCGACAGCGTGCGGGTGGTCTCATCCAGTTTTTTCTGCGCCGCTTCGACAGCGGCGGCCAGCTCGGCGTTCTTTTTGCTCAGCGCATCAAGCGCGGAGGTCTGCCCGCTTTCGTTCTGTGCACGCTGTGCTGTCAATGCGGCGATCTGCGCCGTCAGCGAGCGGGTGGTCTCATCCAGTTTTTTCTGCGCCGCTTCGGCAGCGGCGGCCAGCTCGGCGTTCTTTTTGCTCAGCGCGCTCACGGCGGCAGTTTCGCCGCTCTCTTTCTGTACACGCTGTTCACTCTGAGCCTTCAGCGTGGCGATCTGCGCCGACAGTTCGCGCGTCGTTTCAGCGCGCTTTTTCTCCGCCGCTTTGGCGGCAGCGCTCAGCTCCGCATTCTGTTTCCGCAGAGCGTTAATCGTACTCTCTGTTTTATTCTGATGGCTTTTTTTTCTGACGACGTCCTGCTTCTGAGGCGTTTTTTTATCAGGGCTATCGTTATTTTGCTTAGACGAGACCGACTCCCCGCTGGCAGCGCCTGAGGCTGGCGGATTGTTTATTTCGAGTTTCGATATATTATCAAGGAAGTCTCCCGGCTCAGCACGAGCAGGAAACACAACAATAAGGGTAAAAAGAGCAAATACAATCGCAGGACCTCGTAGATTGCATATATTCAGTTTCCCCTTATCGTCCATCATCTGGCCAGCCCATCCTTGAGTTCAGATTTTCTTGCCCGGCTTTCAAACTCTTTAATTAATTTCTGCGAAATGCTATTACACTTATCGTTTATCTTGTATTCAAAAAGCGGTGTAATCGTTGATTTTACGCTGGCGGAGGTTTGGTCTGAAACAGAAGCATAAAACTTAGCGTCATTGATTAAACCATATAGCTCGTTTGAGTCCTGCTGAAACTTTTTATCGAGCTTAACTAAAGCGTCGGCATCCTGGATACACTGCTGTAAAGCAGGAACCTGCGCGGGCTGTTCATTTTGAATGACATCTTTTTTTATGAGTGCGCTCTGCGGTTTTTTACCATTAGTACACCCCTGTAATAAACCTACAGAAATGCACACCAATGCCAATAAGCTATTTCTTATCATCTTCCCATCCATTAGAAAAAAAATACGTCAAAAATATATTTGTCGATTGCAGCAGAAAAAATTTTAACAAACAACGTCAGGCGTTGGATTTAACATTAATTCAGAAAAAACACACAAAAAGGTCATTTTTTAACCAGGTCGGGAATGGGAATTATCCAGGTGCAGGACGATATTTTTATCTAAGCTTTTTCTTAGCCACATATGATTAATGGCACATTACCTTTTATATGCCTGATATTGAGCGGTCTTTTTACAATTCTAATCAGGCATAAGCTGTTACTCATTCAATACGAATCTCATTCGCTCCACTTCGGTCTGGCCACCGTATTCTTCTTGAGTAGATTGCGAAACTCCTTCAGGTAGGGTTCGTTGCTGCGCCCGCGCTTGCATATCGCCGAGAAGGGAGATTGAAAGCCAAACTCATTGGGCAGCAGTACGCGCAGGCGATTCTCCTTAATCCACGGCCAGGCGTAGTGCTCGGGAAGGTAGCCGATGTATTTCCCGGAGAGGATGAGCAGCAGCTGCGCATCGACGGTTTCAACGGTCGCGCTGCCCTTGCTGAACCCGCGCCGCCGCAGATCGCTGGTATTCCAGTAGCTGCGCGTCACCAGCGGACACTGGCTGATCAGCTCTTTATCGAGCTGTCGACTGAAGAACATGGGATGCAGGTCGCTGCAGTAGAGCCAGTGCTGCTCGCGATAGAGCGGTTCGCTGATGATGTTATGCACCCGCGAGTTGTAGCTGCCGATGGCGAGATCGATATGGTTATTCAATACGCCGTTAAGCTGTTCCGCCGGGGTACGGATAATCAGCTTGATATGCACATTAGGAAACTTATCGCTAAAGCTGCGCAGCACGACCGGCAGCGACAGCGCGGTTTCCGTCTCGATGGAATCAAGCGTTGAGATACAAATCGTGCCGCTATGCTCGCCTTTCAGCAGCGCCGACTGGCGCTCCAGTTCATTCAGTTCGCTCAGCACGCGGATCGCCTGCTGTAAAAAATGCTGCCCTTTTTCGGTCAACGCAAAGCCGCCGCGCCCGCGCTGACACAGGCTAAAGCCAAGCTGGCCTTCCAGCTGCGACATCGCATTGCTGATCGCGGAAACGGAAATCCCCAGCTCCTGCTGGGCCCGGCCATAGCTCTCAAGACGGGCCACCGCCTCAAAAACCTGGAGCTGTCGAATGTTAAGCGTCGCGTCGTTAAGCATGGCGTCTTAGTTCACTAATAAATGAACTAAGTATTTGCGGCAGACGATTTAAAGTCCAGCACATCTTTCGCACTATCCCTGCTGTTGAGTTTTGTTTGTCAGATTCAGGAGCTGAAATGGATAACGTCTTTCATCAACCGCAGGGTGGCAACGAGATGCCGCGTTTTGGTGGCCGCGCCACGATGATGCGCCTGCCATTTATCGAAGATTTACAGGGACTTGATGCAGCATTTGTCGGCATCCCGCTGGATATCGGAACCTCACAGCGTTCCGGAACGCGCTACGGACCGCGCTATATTCGTACCGAATCGGTAATGATTCGCCCGTACAACATGGCCACCGGCGCCGCGCCTTTTGATTCACTGTCGGTGGCAGATATCGGTGATGTACCTATCAATACCTACAACCTGCTCAAATCGGTGCAGATTATCGAGGATTACTACACCGGTTTAAATAGTTTTCCGCTTATCCCCCTGACGCTGGGGGGCGATCACACCATTACCCTGCCGATCCTGCGCGCGCTGACCAAAAAGCACGGTCCGGTTGGGCTGATTCACGTCGATGCCCACACCGATACCAACGATGAGATGTTCGGCGAAAAGATTGCCCACGGCACCACCTTCCGCCGCGCCGTCGAAGAGGGGCTGCTGGATCTTAAACGCGTCGTGCAGATTGGCCAGCGCGCGCAGGGCTACGCCGCAGGTGACTTCCAGTGGGGCGTCGATCGCGGTTTTCGTCTGGTTCAGGCCGAGCAGTGCTGGCACAAATCTTTGACCCCGCTAATGGCCGAAGTGCGCCAGCAAATGGGGGCTGGCCCGGTTTATCTCAGCTTCGATATTGATAGCCTCGACCCGATCTGGGCCCCCGGCACCGGAACCCCGGAAGTGGGCGGACTGACATCGATTCAGGCGCTGGAAATCGTGCGCGGCTGCCGCGGCCTGAACCTGATTGGCTGCGACCTGGTCGAGGTCTCGCCCCCCTATGACGTCAGCGGCAACACGTCCCAGCTGGCCGCCAACCTGCTGTATGAAATGCTCTGCGTTCTCCCGGGCGTGAAATATCCATAGAGGAAAAACCATGCAGCTTAACGTCTTTCGCACGCTGTGGGGCGTCACCACCCCGTGGCAGCAAACGGTCAGCGAACTCCGGAGCGTCGGCTGCTGCGGTATTGAAGCGCGGGTTCCGCTGACGCCAGAAGAGCAGCGGACGCTGGCCCAACGCATCGAAGCGTCCGCGCTTGAGTATATCGCCATTGTGTTCAGCGGCGGCGGAGTTATTCCGGCCCAGGCCGAGACGCCCGCGCAGCATCTGGAGCGCTTAAAAGAACGTTTTGCGGCGGCAAAAGCGCTTAATCCGCGCTTCGTCAATCTGCTGGCCGGTAACGACCGCTGGCCGCTGGCGCAGCAGGTGGATTTTCTCGGCAGAGCGCATGAGCTCGCCGCCGAATATGAACTGTTCTGCAGCTTTGAAACCCATCGCGCCACGTCGCTGTATAGCCCGTGGCTGACGCTGGAGATAATTCAACAGCTGCCGCAGCTGCGCTTTACCGCCGATATCAGCCACTGGATCGTGGTAAGCGAACGCCTGCTGGATGACCCCTGCGATGACTTCAGCGCCTTTATCGAACGGGTCCACCATATTCAGGCCCGCGCCGGGTACGACCAGGGGCCGCAGGTGCCGCACCCCGCCGCGCCGGAATATCGGGCGGCCCTGCGGTTTCAGCAGCGCTTCTGGGAACAGATCTGGCAATCGCAGCGCCGGCGCGGCTACCAGTACACCACGCTTACGCCGGAATTTGGCCCCGATGGCTACCTGCATCACCTGCCGTTTACCAACGTTCCGGTCGCCGACCTGTGGTCGCTGAACGCCTGGATGGCCCAGCGTGAACAGCAGCATTTTGTTGAATTCACCTCGCAAACTGAATAAGGAACGGAAGAAATGACCGCTGCAAAAAGTTCGTTTACTGAATTACCGACCATCGATATCAGCGACCTGGCCTGCGACGATCTCGTCCGACGCCAGGCGGTGGCCGACGCCATCGGCCAGGCGGCCCGCGAAGTCGGCTTTTTCTACGTTACCGGCCACGGCATCGCGCCTGAACTGATTGCCGGGATCCGCGCGGCGGCCAAAGAGATTTTCGCCCTGCCGATGGAGCGCAAGATGGCGTACTACATCGGACAGTCGAAAAGCCATAAGGGCTACGTTCCCGAAGGGGAAGAGATTTACGGCTCCGGCAAGCCGGATCACAAAGAGGCGTTTGATATCGGCTTTCAGGCCGCCGACGACCACCCGTTCGTCGTGGCGAAAACGCCGCTGATTGGCGCCAACGAGTGGCCGGACGTGCCGGAATTTCAATCCCGCGTGCTGGCCTACTATGACGCGGTCTTCGCCCTTGGGCATCGCCTGTTTGACGCCTTCGCTCTCGCCCTTGGCCTGCCGGAGGGCTATTTCAGGTCGATGGTTACCTGCCCGCCGTCAAAGCTGCGTCTGATCCACTACCCCTTTGACGCCAGCGCCGAAGATGTTCCCGGTATTGGTGCACACACCGACTATGAATGCTTCACCCTGCTGCTCGCCGACCAGCCGGGTCTTGAAGTGCTGAATGAAGATAGCGACTGGATCGACGCTCCGCCGCTGAAGAACGCGACCGGAGAAGAGGCTTTCGTGATTAATATCGGCGACATGCTGGAAGTCCTGAGCGCTGGCACATTTGTTGCAACCGCACACCGCGTACGCAAGGTGCCGCAGGAACGCTACTCCTTCCCGCTGTTTTTCGCCTGCGACTACCACACGCTGATTCGCCCGCTGCCGGGCTTCCTTGAGGCAGGCGAAGCCAGCGAATATCAAGAACTGAGCATTGGTGAGCATATGTGGAGCCAGGCGTTACAGACCTATCGCTACCTGCGCGAGAAAGTCACCCGAGGCGAGCTCCAGCTCCCCGAACGCGCCCGCGGCACTAACACCTTTGGCCATCTGAAAAAACAAGCACAGCAAAAAACCGTAAATAACCCGTGAGGATAAATGATGAACAAAACGCTAAAAAAACTCTCGCGCCGTGTGGCTTTATCCATCGCCGTCACCGCTTGTTTTTCACCGCTGGCTCAGGCCGCTGAGCTGCTGACCGAGGGCGTCTTTAAAGTCGGGATGGAGGTGACCTATCCGCCTTTTGAATCCTATGACAGCAATAACAATATTGTCGGCATCGACCCGGAGTTCGCGGCGCTGATCGCCGAACAGCTGAAGGCCAAACCGCAGCTTATCGACACGAAATTCACCAGCCTGATCTTAGGTATCGGTAAAAAATACGATGCGGTGATCTCCGGGATGTACGTGACGCCCGAGCGCCAGAAGCAGGCGGACGCCATCCCTTACGCCCTGTCCGGCGCGTCCATTATTGCGCTGAAAAGCAGCGCCATTCAGCCAAAAACGGAAGACGAACTGTGCGGCGTGAAGGTAGGTCTGCAGGCGGGTACCGCCTGGGTTTCCAGCCTGAAAACGCACTCCGACGAGTACTGCCTGAAAAACGGCAAACCGGCCATTAGTATTCAGGAGTTCCCGACCGCGCCGGAAGCCTCCCAGGCCCTGCTGTCGAAAAATATCAACGCCCAGTTAGAAATCGCCCCGGCGGCGCAAATTATCGTCGAGAAAAGCCGCGGCCGCCTGGCCATTAGCTCGAACCGTCTGGTCTATCCGCTGCCGCTGGGAATTTACGTCGCCAAAGGCAACACCGAGCTGGCCGAGGCCATTAAATCAACGTTAGCCACCCTTAAAGCCAACGGCAAATATGACGCCATCATCAAGAAATACAACTTAGAAAGCATCAATTAATACAATAATTAAACGGGAGTCGGTATGGAGTTCGATTGGGGATACTTTTTTTCATTATTTAGCGTTGGGGCATTCTGGCAGGCGTGTGTCACCGTGGTTGTCGTCAGTTCATTGTCCTGGTTTATTGGCCTGATATTAGGTTTTCTTTTAGCCTGCGCGAAGCTCTCCGGCCCGCGCTGGCTGAAGGTTCCCGTCGAACTCTATATTTGGTTTTTCCGCAGCGTACCGCTGATGGTCCTGCTGGTCTTTGTCTATAACCTGCCGCAGCTGTTTCCGGCCACCCAACCGCTGCTCGGCGTTCCGTTTATTGCCGGGCTGGTCTCAATGACGGTGACCGAAGCGGCCTACATGGCCGAAATCCATCGCGGCGGCCTGCTTTCGGTCGCCAGGGGGCAAAGCGAAGCCGGGCATGCCTTAAGCTTTAGCTTTATCGGGATTCAGCGCTTAATTATTATCCCGCAGGCGTTTCGTATTTCCCTGCCCACGCTGATTAACGAATACATCACCATCATCAAGCTCAGCTCGATTCTGTCGGTTATTTCGCTGCCGGAGCTGCTGCTGACCGGCCAGCGCCTGTACGCGCAGAATTTTCTCGTCATGGAGACGCTGCTGGCGGTCGCCATTTACTACGTTATGGTCGTCACGGTGTTTAGCTGGCTGTTCCGGGCGCTGGAAAACCTGCTGGATATTCAGCGTAAGCGCCCGCAAACGCTCAACGAGCATGAATGCGAAACCCTGCGCCTGAACCTGAAGCCGCCGGTACAGACGCAAAAAGCGCAGGCCGCCAGCGGCAACCCGCCGGCGCTGGATCTGCACGCCATCGAAAAATCCTGGGGCCAGCACCACGTACTGAAAGGCATCGACCTGAAAGTGGAAAACGGCGAGGTAATCAGTATCATCGGCCCGTCCGGCTCCGGCAAAACCACCCTGATCCGCACCATTAACGCCCTTGAAAGCATCGACGGCGGCGAGATCATTCTTTACGGCGAGGATTACCTGAAGGGCGCCTCCATTGTTGATAAACAGCAAATGCGCGCGGGCGTACGCCGCATCGGCATGGTGTTCCAGGGCTTCAACCTGTTTCCCCACCGCACGGTGCTGGATAACGTGATGCTCGCCCCGCTCTATCACAAGCTGCTCGACCGCGCCGCCGCCAGAGAGCAGGCGCTGTGGCTGCTGGATCGCGTCGGTCTGCTGGCGCACGCCGAAAAGTACCCGTATCAACTCTCCGGCGGCCAGCAGCAGCGCGTGGCCATCGCCCGCGCCCTGGCGCTGAAACCGGACATCATGCTGTTTGATGAACCCACGTCGGCGCTGGACCCTGAACTGGTTGGCGAAGTGCTGAAGGTCATTCAGTCCCTCGCCCGCGAAGGCATGACGATGATTATCGTGACCCACGAGATGGACTTCGCCTTATCAATTTCTGACCGGGTGGTGATGATGGAAAACGGCGTCGTGCAGAGCGATATGCCGCCGCAGCGCATTCGCAGCGATGCCGCCGATCCGTCCCTCACCCGCATTCGTGAATTTATGGGAGTGCAATAAATGGCAACTGAACGGGAACTACGCCAGCAGCTGGCCGCCGCCTATCGTCTGGCGGCGCTCTTCGGCTGGGAAGACACGCTGTATACCCACTTCTCCGTGCGCCTGCCCGGTGACGGCGAGCCGCGGTTTTTGATTAACCCCTTTGGCATGATGTTTGACGAAGTCACCGCCAGCAACTTAATCGTGGTCGATATGCAGGGTAAGGTCGTCGAGGGCAGCGCCCCGGCAAACTCGGCGGGATTTACCATTCATAGCGCGGTCCATATGGCCCGGGAAGACGCCCACTGCGTGATCCACACCCACACGCTGCCGGGGATGGCCGTTGCCGCCTGCGCAGACGGGCTGCTGCAGCTTAACCAAATCAGCACCGAATTTTATCAACGCGTCGGCTACCATCCTTATGAAGGCGTCGCATTCGATCTCGATGAACGCGTGCGGATCCAGCGCTCGCTCGGCGAGAACATCGCCCTGATCCTGCAAAGCCACGGGCTGCTGTCGGTCGGGCGCACCGTCGCCGATGCGTTTTATATCATGTACTACCTGAACCGCGCCTGCGAGATCCAGATGGCCGCCGCGCAGCTGGCGCCGCTCGGCCCCATCCATACGATACCTGAACCGCTGAGCCGGCACGCCTGTGAGCAGCTGATGGGGGTTGAACATGAACGCCAGCTGGTGTGGCAGGCGTGGCTGCGGCGCCTGGACCGTCTTGATACTTCTTATAAGAGCTAATGCCTATGACTCAGTTCACCATCGTCGTGGATTGTAACGATCCTCAGTACACCCGGGAGATTTGCGCCGCGTTCGCGCTATTCCCGGAAGTGAAAGCGGTTCTGCCCGAGGAGCCCGCCGCCCGCGAGGCGCAATACGCCTGCTGCTGGTTTCCCGACCCGCAGCTGCTGGCGCGCTCGCCTCAGCTGAAGCTGATCCAGGCCGCGTCTGCCGGCGTAGACCATTTGCCCGCCAGCGTTTTCGCCAGCGACGTTCCGCTCTGCCGGGTGGTGGATGAAGATTTTCGTCACGGTATGTTTGAATACGCGCTGTGGGGCGTGCTGTGGTTTCAGCGTCGCTTTGACCGGGCGCTGGCCCACCAGCGCGAGCGCGTCTGGAAGATGTATCCGCAGCGAGCGGCGGCCGATTATCACGTTGGCGTCATGGGCCTCGGCGAAATTGGCGGCTATATCGCCTCGCAGCTGGCCGCGCTGGGGTATCGGGTTTCCGGCTGGGCGCGTAGCGAAAAATCCCTTGCCGGCGTGCGCTGCTATCACGGAGAGGCGCAGGCTGGCGAATTCCTTGGCCAGCTGGATGCGCTGATCAACGTCCTGCCGTTAACCGGGCAGACGCGAGGTATCCTCGCCCATCCTTTACTGCAGCAGCTGCCCGACGGCGCGTCGCTGATTAACTGCGGCCGCGGCGAGCATATGGTGAATCAGGACGTGCTCGAGGCGCTGGATAGCGGCAAGCTGTCCGGCGCGGTGCTGGACGTCTTCCCCGTCGAGCCCCTGCCCCAGGAGGACCCGCTGTGGCAACACCCGCAGGTGGCGATCACGCCGCATATGGCCTCCATCGCGCAGACGGAGGTGATTGCCCGCCAGCTGCTGGACAACATCCGGCGGCAGCAGCAGGCGCTGCCGCTGAAAAACCTGGTGAACAAACGGAGCGGTTATTAACCTTGCGCGTCAACGGCGGGATGTTCGTGGGTTAACCGTTGCTCCGTCTGGTTGATATGATGCTCAATGACCGCCCGGCGCGTATCGTCCGGCGGTAATCGTTTTAGCAGCAACCGCCACGCCGTCAGCGCCTCGCTGAAATGCGCCTGCTCTGATGCACTGAGCGCGTACAGATTAAGCAGGCGGTCGTTAACGCGCTGGCTCTCCATCAGTTGGCGCACCAGCGCATCGCCCCGCGGGTCAGATACCCGCAGCAGCGCCTCCGCATAGCCAAATGCCGCACTATCGTTATCCGGAGCCAGCGCGTAAGCGCGAGCATAGGCCTGAGTCGCCATAGCGGCGTTGTCCAGGACCCTGCCGAGACGCCCGAGCATAAGCCAGTCCTCAATAGAAGCGTCCGGATTTTGCCACAGCGTCGTGCGTAGCCCGAGGGCCAGACGCCGCAGTTCGTCTTCATCAAGCGGCTGCGCCTTTGGATCCTGCACCCGCGCCAACAGAGCCGGCGTCTGAGCCACCGCCTGCTGCCAGCGTTGCACCTGCTGATAGTGGCCGGTCTGGCTATAGCTGACCGCACCTACCGCCAGCGCAAGCACCGCGCCAGGTATAAAAATCCACGGCCCGGCGGATTTATCCTCCGGCGCCCGGCCGTCAGAAAACGTCTCCTGCCCTGGCCTGACGCGGCGGCGGGAGCGGGCCACTATAGCCCAACCGCCCATGGCGATCGCTGCGGCCGGCACGACCCACAGCAGCATCGTCAGCGGGGTTAATGGCGGATCGTAGGTAACGAAGTTGCCGTAGCGCGCCACCATGTAGTCCACAATATCGCTGTCGCTTTTTCCTTCCTGCATAAGCGTAAAAACTTTCTGCCGCAGGTCGGCCGCGATCGCGGAACTGGAATCCGCAATGCTATTGTTCTGGCATTTCGGGCACCGAAGCTGCTCCGTGAGCAGGCGAAACCGCTGTTCCTGCTCCTCGTCCTTAAACGGCATGACATCAATAGCGGCCAGCGCGTTTGCGCAAAGCAGCAGCATCAGCGCGCTCAGTAATAATCTCATGGCGCAGCCTCCCGGCTAAACTTCTCCCACAGCGGCCTGAATTCGCGCTCCCACACCCGATCGTTAAGATCCCCCGCGTGGCGGTAGCGAATGATCCCCTGTCCATCGATCAAAAACGTCTCCGGCGCGCCGTAGACTCCGAGATCCAGCCCGAGCATCCCGTCGCCGTCAAACAGGCTCAGCGCGTAGGGATTGCCCAGCGTGTTCAGCCAGCCAATTGCTTTCTGCCGATCGTCTTTGTAGTTCAGGCCCACCACGCGGATCCCCCGCGCGGAAAGCTGATTCAAATACTGATGCTCTGCGCGACAGGTCGGGCACCAGGTCGCCCAGACGTTAAGCAGCAGCGGTTTGCCCTGGGCCAGCGCATCCGACTGAAAATGCTGCCCGGGATCTTCCAGCGCCTCAAGACGGAAAATCGGTACCGGTTTTCCGATCAGCGCCGACTCCAGGCTATTGGGATCGTCCCCTTCCACATTACGCGCCAGCTGCCACAGCAGCAGCATCGCGATAGCCATAAAAATGACCAGCGGCATCAACAACGTACAGCGCTTCATCTGGCCTCCGCGCCAGGATATCCGCGGCGCGGGCGATAGCGCGGATCGCACAGGCACAACAGCCCGCCCAGCGCCATCAGCACTCCCCCGGCCCAAATCCAGCGTACGAACGGTTTATAATAAAGGCGTACAGCCCAGGCGCCGTTGCCCAGCTCTTCGCCCAGCGCGGCATAGAGATCGCGGGTAAATCCGCCGTCAACCGCCGCTTCGGTCATCATGGCGCTGCTGCTGTGGTAAAAGCGCTTTTCCGCATTCAGTATCGCCTGCGGTTCGCCGCGTCGCATGACGCCAATCACCGCGACGGCGGAGCGATAGTTTGGGCCGATCGCCTCTTTGACCTCACGGAAAGAAAAGCGATATTCATGGACATCGACGCTGTCGCCCACCCGCATGCGCACGTCGCGCTCCACGCTGTAATTTTGACTAAAGGCGATACCCACGAGGGTGACCGCCAGCCCGAGGTGGCCTGCGACCATTCCCCAGTAGCTGAGGGTCATCCTGGCGCCGCGTGAAACCCGCAAAGCGATCTCTACTCCCGCCAGCACAAAGACCCAACAGGCCATCGCCAGCCCGACCACCGTCATGGCGACAATCTTATCGCCCAACCACCACGGCAACAGAAGCGACAGCGCCAGCGTGCTTGCGCAGGCGATAACCAGCAGCCTCCTGAGCTTACGCGGGCGATCGCGCCCCCAGCGCACCAGCGGGCCGATGCCCATCAGGAGCGCAAACGGCGCCATCAGCCAGCTAAACATCGTATTAAAGAACGGCGCGCCAATCGAAATACTGCCGAGACCCAGCTGTTTATGCACCAGCGGCAGCAGCGTACCCAGCAGCACCGTGAGCATAGCGGCCATCAGCAGAACGTTGTTGCCGAGCAGCAGCGACTCGCGCGACCAGAGCGCATTATTTACCCGAGAGCGGACTTTATAGCCACGCATGGCGAACAGCAGTAAAGAGCCGCCAATGACCAGCACCATAAAGGCCAGAATAAACATGCCGCGCGCCGGGTCGGAGGTAAAAGCGTGAACCGAGACCAGCACGCCGGAACGCACCAGAAAGGTCCCCAGCAGACAGAGCGAAAATGCGCAGATAGCGAGCAGAAGCGTCCACGCCTTGAAGCTGGCGCGCTGTTCAGTGACCGCCAGCGAATGCAGCAGCGCGGTGCCGGCCAGCCATGGCATCAGCGACGCGTTTTCCACCGGATCCCAGAACCACCAGCCTCCCCATCCCAGCTCGTAGTAAGCCCACGCGGAGCCCAGCACAATACCGAGCGTCAGGAAGGCCCACGCCGCCAGCGTCCACGGGCGAGAGAAGCGAGCGAAGGTGCTATCCAGCCGCCCGCTCAACAGCGCGGCTATCGCCAGGGCAAAACTCACCGAGAAGCCCACATAGCCCATATACAGCAGCGGCGGATGGAAAATGAGCCCGGGGTCCTGCAACAGCGGGTTCAGGTCGCGCCCTTCAATGGCAAATTCCGGCAGCGTACGGGCAAACGGGTTGGAGGTGAACAGAATAAACAGCAGAAAGCCAACGCTGATCGTTCCCATCACCGCCAGCACCCGGGCGACAATATCAAGCGGCATTCGCCTGCTGCGCAGCGCTACCGCCACTGTCCAGCCGCTCATCAGCAGCACCCATAGCAGCAGCGAACCTTCATGTGCGCCCCAGGCTGCGGCCACGCGGTACCGGATCGGCAGCTGAGTATTGGCGTTACTGGCCACGTAGCTCAACGTAAAATCGTTGGTAATGAAGGCGTTAATCAGCACCATAAAGGCGCCCATAATGAGGATGAACAGCAGAACGGCAAATACCCGGGAAGAGGCCATCATTCGCCTGTCCCCCCGCGCCGCGCCCCACAGCGGATAGACGGAAAGCAGTAGCGCGACGCCAAGCGCCAGGCACAGCAGCCCGTTGCCGACTTCAGGCATCATAAGGATGTGTCCCTGTAGGCGCTATCCGGGCGACGATGGTTGCTCTCCATCGCTTTTTCCACGTCTGGCGGAGTGTAGTTCTCATCGTGTTTGGCGAGCACTTCTTTCGCCTGTATCCGGTTGTGCGCATCAAGCTCGCCCTGAACCACCACGCCCTGCCCTTCGCGGAACAGGTCCGGCAGAATGCCTTCGTAGCTGACGTCCACCGAACCTTCGGCGTCATAGATGCTAAAACTCACCTGCAGCGAATTCGCATCCCGCTTCACGCTGCCGAGCGCGACCATCCCGCCGACGCGCAGACGCTGACCCCGCTCGGGCCGCTGCTGCGTTTCGCGCTTGCCGTAGAGGATTTCGCCAGGCGTATAGAACAGGTCGATACTGGAACGTAGCGCATAGAGCACCAGCGCGGTGGTCAGCGTTAGCCCGGCGATCACCGCGAGGGCGACCCACAGGCGGTTTTTGCGGCGAATATTCATATCGCCTCCCGCGCCGCGCGCCTGCGGGCTTCACGGGCACGCTGCCGGGCGATATCGCGCAGAATGACACGATGCAGGATCGCGCTGTGCGCGACCAGCGCCGCCAGCGGAAAAACGGTCAACGCCACCGCCAGCCAGACGTAAAAGGCATAGCCGCCCATGGCCAGGAAATCACTCCAGCTTGTAAATGCGCTGCTCATCGACGACCTCTTTTTAAAATCAGTTCACTGACCCACGGGCGACGTTTTTCCATGAGCAAAATCAGATTCCGCATGCGCATTAGCGCCAGCGTGATAAACAGCAGCAGGTAGCCGATAATCGCCAGCCGCAGCGGCGCGCGCATCGCCGGAGCGATGCTTTGCTGCATATTCGTTGAGCCCTGATGCAGGGTGTTCCACCACTCAACCGAGTAGTGAACGATCGGTAAATTCACCACGCCAATCAGCACCAGAATAGCCGCCGCGCGCCCGGCCAGACGGCGATCGTCAAAAGCGTGCCACAGCGCTATCGCGCCGACGTAGAGAAACAGCAGCACCAGCTCAGAGGTTAATCTGGCATCCCAAACCCACCAGGTTCCCCACATTGGCTTACCCCACGCGGAACCGGTCACCAGCGCCACAAAAGTAAACACCGCCCCCACGGGCGCCATCGCCGCCAGCGCCAGATTGGCCATTTTCATCTGCCAGACCACGCCGATGAACGCCGCGGCCGCCATCAGGGCATAAATGCCCATAGACCACATTGCCGCCGGAACATGCAGATAGATAATGCGATAGCTCTCGCCCTGCTGATAGTCCGCGGGCGCAAAGCCAAATCCCCAGACCCAGCCTGCGATCAGTACCAGCGCGCTGGCGCCGCCCAGCCACGGAGCGACCCTGCCGCAGAGCTGATAAAACCGCGGCGGATTCGTCAGTTGAATCCCTGTTTTCCTCATATTTCAGTCACCAGAAATAAAGATAAATCCATTGATAAGCCCGGGCCTGGATCCCCGGCGCCGCAAACCTGATAAGCGTCATCCATCAAAAACCGCGCTAGTGCAGACTGACGCGTAGCGCCGCCGCCGTCGCAAAGGGGCTTAACGTTGCGCTGCCCGCCAGCAGCGCGCCCAGTATCGCCATATACCCCGCCACGGGCAGATGCATGGAGGCCGCATCCATCGCGGCGGTAGCAAAAATAAGTAAGGGAATAGTCAGCGGCAGAACCAGAATGCTTAACAGCGCGCCGCCGCGCTTAAGTCCGACGGTGAGCCCCACGCCCGGCGCGCCGAGGAACCCCAGCGTCGGCGTCCCTAATAGCAGGGTCAGCGCCATAATTTTCCAGCCATAGACGTCCATGCCCAGCAGCAGAGCCACCAGCGGCGACAGGATCAGCAGGGGCACACCGGTGACCACCCAGTGAGCCATCACTTTAGCCACGACCACCGCCGGCAGCGGTAAAGGCAGCAGCATCAGCTGTTCAAGGCTGCCGTCCTGTAAGTCGTCGCGAAACAAGCGCTCGAGCGCCAGCAGCGAGGAGAGCAGCGCAGCGACCCAAATAATGCCGGGCGTCAGCCGCGCCAGCAGCTGCGGCTCCGGACCAACGGCAAGCGGAAACAGCGTAATGACAATCAGAAAAAACCACAGCGGATTGGCGATTTCCGCGCGATGGCGAAACGCGACCCGCAGTTCAAGGCAAAAAATCCGCCACATCACGGTTCCGCCCTCTCGCCGCACAGCGCAATGCGTCGAATCCTGTCGGATGCCGCGCTAATTGATTGATGGGCAGTGAAAATGACGATGCCGCCTTGCTCCGTGTGCTGCGCCATGCGCTGAATCAGGCGTTCGACGCCCTCCGTATCGACGGCGGTAAAAGGTTCGTCGAGGATCCACAGGCGGGCGCGGGTCAGCCAGAGGCGCGACAGCGCCACGCGCTGCTGCTGACCGGCGGAGAGCTGGTTAACAGGAATATCGTCGAAGCCGGCAAGCCCGGCCTGCTTAAGGGCCTCCCGGCACTGGGCGATATCATCGTGTTGATGGAGAAAGCGCAGGTTTTCCATGGCGGTCAGCCTGGCTTTGATTCCCGGCTTATGGCCAATCCACAGCAGGTTTTGCTGGTAGCTATCGCGCACGCGATGCAGAGGGCGCCCTTGCCAGTAGATTTCTCCGGCATCAGCGCGGGCCAGCCCGGTAAGCAGGCGCAGGAGAGTGGTTTTCCCCGCACCGTTGCCTCCGGCTATCTGCACCCAATCGCCCGCCGAAACGCTGAATGAAAAATCTTTCAGCAGCGTCCGACCATCGCGTTCGCAGTGCAGTTTAATGGCCCTGAGCCAGCTCCGGGAACTTTCGCTCATCATCCCGTTATTGCCCCGGCTGATACGGCGTATAAACACCGGTCAGGCTATGCAGAAAAGCGACAATATCATCGATATCTTTTTGCGCTAAATCCGTACCGACCTGATAGCGCAGCATCAGTTTTACTGCGCCATCAAGCGTCGGAACATCACCGCGATGAAAATAGGGCGCGGTGAGCGCCACGTTGCGTAGCCCCGGCACTTTTTGGCGTAATTTATCCCGTACCTCTTTCGTCACATTCATTCGGCCAATATCAGCAGCCGTGATTTCACCAAAATTAAAATCACGCTTCAGCCCCAGCGGTTCAAAAGAGCGGCCGCCGAGAATAATACCGCCGTGACAGGTAGCACATTTATTATCTTTAAATAGCTGATAGCCATGTTTTTGTTGCGCGGTCAGCGCGTCTTCATCACCGCGCAGCCAATTATCAAATGGCGCGTCGGGGGTAATTAATGTTTTTTCAAATTCAGCGATAGCGTCAGTGATGCGCTCACCGCTAAAACCTTGCGGATAAACGGCTAAAAAATCCTTTTTCAATACGGGATCTTTATCCAGTTTATTAATAATGTCTCCCCAGGATTTTGATGCCATCTCAATGGGGTTTAACGGCGGGCCACCGGCCTGTTCTTGCAGCGTTGATGCCCGTCCGTCCCAGAATTGCTCAATATTAAAGACGGCGTTAAATACCGTTGGCGCGTTAATTGGCCCAACAGCGCCCCCCACGCCGATAGACGTTTTTCTGCCATCGACCCCGCCCGCGTTTAACGCATGGCAGTGTGCGCAAGAAATGGTGCTATCCCCGGACATTCGCGCGTCGTGATAAAGACGAAAACCCAGCGCAGCTTTCCGCTCATCAACGGGCAGCTTTTTAGGGATCGGCTGGAGAGGTTCATTGCGATGCTTCGCGGCGGTATCAGCGCTGGCATAGTAGCGCTCGCGCTGGTGCTTAATCCAGTTGAGTATCTCAATACGTTCGCTGTCGCTAACGCCGCCGGCCCAGTGCAGCGCGACGTATCGCGTAGGCGGCATCGTTTGATGCTGCATAACCCACTCAATCTTGTTTAATCCACTTTGTGAAACGGGTTTATCGTCAATCAGTGACGTACGCACGGATTGAAGGTTAAAGGATTTGTATCCCAGCTGTACGTCATAATCCATCAGCTGTTTGGCAACGGGAAAAGCGGCGTAAAAGGGCAACTCCGCCGAGGGCGTGTGGCAATAGTCGCAACCTTTTTCATTAAAAAAAGAGAGGACTTTATTATTCTCGGCAACCGCCGAGAGCCGGACGTCGTTTTTTTTAATACGCTGACTGTCGTAATACCAGATATAGCCTGACAACCCTAAATAACATAACACGCCTGCGGTAATGACCGAGGCTGTAATGGTCGCAATTTTCTTCATAAGATCATTCCTTTGAGGCATTGCAGCTGAGATAATGACGTTTTATATTTATAGTTTCACGTAACATCATAGCGGTGACGGCGCCGTGGATATTGATTAACGTCAAAGCCGATGACAGGCAGGGCCTATAGATATAATAACCACACCCTATCATCACTATATTATTCTGCACTGCGCGCGGCGGCTAAAAACCTCACTCCCTTGCTCAATTTTCCATGTATTCATTTTTATTATATAAACGGGTAAAACATTAATGAGAGGATTCACATTAGCGTGTTTCCATTAAGCAGTAAAAAAGAGAGATGAATTTTATCTCACCCTACCAATTCATATTTTAAATTTGCTCTCGCGGCAGAAATAAAAAGCGGAAAAATAATTCCGCCTGCGTTTGAAAAGCTAAGAGGATTAACCCCTTAGCGTTGGGCGTCGGCCTGCCAACAATGCGATCAGCGCAACCGCAACCGGCACCAGCGATCCCCACAGCACGGCATTCCAGCCGAAGAGATTCATCAACGCGCCCGAGGAAAATGAGCCAATCATCATGACGCCGAAGACAATAAAATCATTCAGCGATTGCACCTGAGTTTTCTCTTCCGGCCGGTGGAAATCCATAATCTGTGCCGACGCGCCGGTAAAGCCGAAGTTCCAGCCGATACCCAGCAGGATCAGCGACAGCCAGTAGTGCATCACGTCGATACCGGCGAGGCCAACCATCACCGACAGCAGCAGCAGAACTAAACCGGCCGCGTTAATACGCCGGGCGCCGAAGCGATTAATCAACTTGCCGGTAAAAAATCCGGGACCGTACATGGCGATCACGTGCCACTGAATGCCCAGATTCGACGCCTGCTGGGAGATCCCGTGCATATGCATGGAAAGCGGCGCCGCGGTCATCAGGAAGTTCATCACCATATAGGATATTGCGCCGCTAAAAACCGTCCGGGAAAACCCCGGCTGGCGCACGATTTCGCCCAGCGGACGCCCGCCCGATTTGGCCTGCGCCGCCGGCTCGGGGGTTTTTACTCCCAGCAAGACCAGCGCGGATACCGCCGCCACCAGCCCCTGAGCGATAAAGGTCATCGCAAAGGTGTGCGGCGGCCACAAATTCATGGTCGCAGTCACCAGCATCGGGCCGATGATCCCCGCCGCCACGCCGCCGCCCATAACCAGCGAGAGCGCCCGCGCGCGCCGCTCGCCGCTGACGCCGTCGGTAGCGGCAAAGCGGAATGACACCGCCACCGCCGCATAGGCGCCGCCGAAAAAGGCCGCGAGACAGAACAGCCCGAACGAAGCGATCGCGACCGCCAGCGCCGCCAGCGCTCCCGTCAACACGCCGGCGCCGGTACCGACCATAAAGACCGTTTTGCGCCCACGTCTTCTGGCCAGCGCGCCAAACGGCAAAATACAGGCCGCCATACCCAGCACAAAAATGGTGATGGGCAGCGTAGCCAGCGTCGGCGAGGGCGCGATGGCGTTGCCCACAATCGCCCCGGTGGCGTAAAACACCACCGAGTTTGCCCCTGCGAGCGCCTGCGCCGTCGCCAGGCGAACAATATTTTGGTTTTGCTGTCCGACGGGCAGCGTTATCTCAGCGCTCATGACTCTCTTTATCCTGAATTCGTTTGCGTTATGCCAATACCCTGACTGACATAATGAACGTAATCAGGCATGACGACCAGCCATCACGCCGCCATCAATATCCCAAACCGCGCCGGTCACCCAGCGGGTGCTATCGCTGAGCAGAAACGCCACGGTTTGCGCGATATCATCAGGCGTGCCGACGCGGCCAATGGGATGGAAGCCGTCAAAGCTGTTCATCACATCCTTCACATCCTCTTTAGGGATAAACCCTTCATATATCGGCGTATGCACCACCGCCGGCGATACCGCATTGACCCGAATCCCGCTGCCGCCCAGCTCAATCGCCAGATTTTTGGTCAGCGCATGCAGACCCGCTTTCGCCATGGAGTAGGCTGACGACGGCGTTGCGCCGATGGCCTGCTGCGCCCACATCGAGCCGATATTCACAATCGAACCTTTGATGCCATTAGCCAGCATATTGCGCACCACCTCGCGGGTGATAAAAAACGTCGCGCGGTTGAGATGCATATACCGATCGTAGTCAGCCATTTCATGTTCGATAAACGGCTTCGGGAAGAAAACGCCGGCGGCGTTGACCAGCAGGCTGATATCCTGATGTTCCGCGTTAATAGCGGCCATAACCTGCTGCATACCGCTTTCGCTCATCAGGTCAGCGACGATAACATCCACTTTCCCCGCTGCCGCCAGCGCCTGACGCGCCTGTTCGGCCTTCTGCCGACGATTGCCCACCAGCACCACGCTGCCGCCATTCTCCACCACCCGTTTGGCCGTCGCCAGCCCCATACCGCTGGTCCCGCCAACCACTAACAGCTTTTTCCCCATAAACACCGTATTCATCATTCACCTCTTCACGCTTGATTTGTGTAGCCTAAGCATGCCTTTCCTGCAGCGCGCTGACGAATGAGAAGAAATAGCCCAACGACAAAGAAAATCTATCTTGATGACCTATACTGAGACGCAAATTCACTGAGGGATATTCACCATGCGTTCGCTTAACCGACTGAAATGGCTTCACGCATTTGAAGCCACCGCCCGCCACGGCAGCTTTACCGGCGCGGCGCGCGAGCTGGGCGTGACGCCCGCCGCCGTCGGGCAGCTGGTCAGGGCGCTGGAAGAGTGGGTCGGCCATCCGCTGCTGCACCGTACCCGTAGCGGTAAAGAGCGTCTCACCCTGGTGAGCGAGGCGCAGGCGGCGCTGCAGGATATTACTCAGGGGCTGGATAAGCTGGAGAGCGGACTGAATAAGCTTCGCGGCCGCCGGGCGCGTTCCGTGGTGGTGATTACCGCCTCGCAGGTGCTGATGATGAACTGGCTGATGGAGCGCTTAAACCGCTTCTCTGAAGTCCATGATAATATCGACCTGCGTCTCAACGTTACGGAAAAGCTGATGGACGTGGCCCACGGCGAAGCGGATTTGGCGGTACGCTGCGGTCGCGGCGACTGGCCCGGGGTCAATAAAACCTGGCTGATGGATGAAGAAGCGGTGCTGGTGTGCAGCCCGCTAATCGTCCCGGCAGACAAAACCGCCTGCGGCGAGTGGCTGGCGGCGCAAAAGCTGATTCATGATGATACGCCCTATCCCGGCGCCAGCTTTCCATCATGGGCGGAAGTGCTGGAGGCCACTCAGGCGCCAACGGCGCGCGATAGCGGGTTGCATATTAACTCAACGTCGGCGGTCATCCTGGCCGCGCTCAGCGGGCGCGGCGTCGCTATTGTTCGCCGGGCGCTGGTACAACAGCTCCTCGCCACCGGCCAGCTCGTTCAGCTACACCCGGCCCGCCGCTGGCCGCTCACCTGGTCCTACTATATTGTGACGCCCCAGCATGCGGTCATGCGCCCGGAAGTGAAGGTGTTTTATGACTGGCTGCTTCACGATGTGCTGGCGGAAAACCCGATACGCTGAATATCTTCCGCCACACCCGCATAGAAAACCTTTATTGCTTTATGGTTTTAGCTGGTCATGAATGCGCCACTTCTGTTTCAGCACGTTTTTGTCCTGGCTGGCCAGCCACTGGTTAACCTTGTCCAGCAGCTGCGGGTTATCTTTATTCATCATATAGACTTTGAAGCTGGCGGTACCCGGGAACGGCTGCTCATTGGCCACGCAAAACACGCCCGGTTCATTGCTCTGGTAATAGACGCCCTCAATCAGGTCGGTCACCATCATATCCGCCGTTTTCTGCCGCAGCGCTTCAAGGTTATCGATATTGTTTTTCACCCGAATAATCTGCGCCTGCTTGATATGTTCATCGACAAAGCTTTGGTTGGTGCCGCCCGGATTCACCACCACCTTCACGTTTGGCTGGTCGATTTTTTCCAGGCTACCGAGCGCCGGCGCCGCCGCGCAGTTAGCCAGCGCAATCTTGCCGTTCGGCACCACCGGCTGGCTTAACGCGAAATCTTTCGCCCGCGCTGCGGTTTCCGTCACCCCGCCCATGGCGATATCAAACTTATCGGCCTTCAGGTCGGCGGAGAGCGTGGGCCAGCTGGTCGTCACAAAGCTCACCTTTAGCCCAAGCCGCTTGCCGAGATCTTTCGCCATATCAACATCGTAGCCCACCAGCTCCCCGGCTTTATTATGAAACGCCAGCGGCGCGTAATCCCCCGGGACGCCGACTTTCAGTTCGCCGCTTTGTTGAATGCTGTTCATGTCGCGCGCCTGGGCGCCAAAGGCGACGGCAGCGATGACGAAAACAAGACCTGACTTCAACTTCATCGTTATATCCTTGTTCAAATGTGAACCGTTTATGATTACACCGCGCTGCGCAGCGGATGCTGTTTATTGTTTATAAAATCTTTAATCATGGATACCGTCAATACCGGCGGCGAGAAAGGCGGCATCGTTCCTTCGGCCACCCGCCCGGCGAGCTGCTCGCAAAAGCGCTCAACCTGATTAACCGGATACCCGGCAATATCCTGGGCGGAGTAACGCCACCATCGTAGCGCCATCAGCTGCTCAATAATCGCCTCGCTGAAGCGCATGCGGATGATCTTCGCGGGATTACCGCCGACGATGGCGTACGGTGCGACGTCTTTGACCACCAGCGCGTTGGCGGCAATGACAGCCCCATCGCCAATAGTAATCCCCTGCGCCAGGGTGACATTCTGGCCAATCCACACATCGTTGCCGATGGTTATCGGCCGGGGCGTTTTTGCAAAAGGATAAAACTGGTTGGTCCTGCCGCTATCGGCAGCCAGCGTCGCCATCACGCCGGAATGATGGGCATAAAACACCGGGCTGGCGCTGGCCCACTCCAGGGGATGTCGGTCGCCGAGCACCTGTAACCGATCGGCAATCGACGTGTAGCGCCCCACGTTAATCAGCGCCGGCAGCAGGGTTCGCGTATAGCTAAAGGCGCCCAGCGAGGCCAGCCGTTCGCCGCAGCGTCCCCAGTAGGTGGTATAGGCCTCGGTGGCTAAGTTTTCCGGTATCTCAATCGACAGGTCGTCACGGTAAAAGGCGTGGCTACAGGCCAGCGTCTGCCCGCCGACAAAAATCCGCTGCGCCTGCAATAGTGGCTTAAGCTCCCCAAAGGCGATTTTCATTATCGATTTTCCCGCACAAAAGTATTCCCGGACAGCCGCTTAATCTCTCGATCATTGATAGCGTACCGATCCGCTCGCCGTGCGAAAAATCGTTATGACTTCTCTTTTTTGTGAGCGACAGCGCGAAAGCGACGGTCAGTTATACTCCAGCGCAAACGTCACCATGCTATTGGCGGTACCGGCGGTTACCGCGTCATCCGTCTGTACGTACTGGGCGTTAAAGTTGATATTTTCCGCCGCCCCCGCGCTGCTGGCGGTAATCCGCTTGAGTACAGGTAAGTTACTGGCCTCATTGATTTTGACGCCGGTTCCGGCGGCGGGCGCTGGGGCACTGTTATTGCCGTAGGTGAGCCTGACGCCCACACCGCTCGCGGAGGCGTTTGCTTTACTTAGCGCCAGAGTATCCGTTCCCCCGGATGGCGAGGTGACGCCAAAAAAGCCGATGCGGATATCGGTTGGCGTGGAGCAGAAGACCGGTATGGAGAAGCGCTTCGCGACGCCGCCGGTGGTGTTTTTGCCCTTAAACTCCGCTTTATTTACCGTGCCGAGGCTAACGTGAATATTCGCGGTTGAAACCTGACAGCTGCCGCTGCTGCCGATATCGACATTCAGCGCCGCCATATCGAGCGTGACCGGCGAGCTGGCGACAAAACCGCTGTGGCTGTCGGCCTGCTGCTGGATAGTGAGTTCGCCAATCTGCGGCTGCGCCGGAACGTTTGCGTGGTTGCCGCTGACCAGGGCGACATTACCGGTCTTATAAAACGTCACAAAGACTTTCACCACAATCTGCTGCTGGTTCAGCAGATTAGCCATCTCATTGCTGTCGCAAACCGTCACGGATTCCCCATTACCGGCCGCATGGCTGCCATCAATAAAGCGAACGGCGCCGCCGCTGCACTGGAAGCCCAGCGAGTATCCTATGCCGTCCAGCGCTGAGGGGAACACGTGCTGACCGCCGATTGACAGCGGCGTTGAGGCCGTTTTTAGCTGCCGATAAACCAGACGCTTTGCCGCCGCTTTCGGCACCTGAAGATCGCAGGAGAAATGAATCCCGCTGCCGTTATCCGCCATCATGCCGGTCATCTGGGTATTCAACGGCAGCGTGGGCAGGTACTTGATATTCTGGACGTTCACGGTCATCTGGCCGATATCTCCTCTGCAGGTTTCCGCCCAGCCGCTGTGGCTATAAATCCCCGCCATCAGCAGGAATAAAAACGATACTATGCGCAAAATCACCTCTGTGCAGACCTACTGGCAGAGGCCAGAGACGGTTTTAACCGGACTCTGCCCCTGCTGTACGGTATCGGTAAGATGGAAATGCAGCGCGCATCTCCGTGAGAGATTGTCGGCGTTCCAGGCGGCATCGAGCGTCCCTTCTTGCGGAATACCGCTCAGATAGACCTGCCCGCCATCCGCCACCATGCCGCCCGGCGCCGCGCCCCGATCGTCTTCTGCTTTACGCAAGCGAACGCTGGCGCCGAACGGCAGCGGGCCGTGGCTATCGCGAAGGGTAAACAGCACGCGGCTGCCGATGTGGGTCTGATAGTTTGCCTGCACCACCGCCCCGCCGCCGGGGATCACCGTCTGTCCTTCAAGTTCAACATCGGCATCGTCGGCCAGCGATTCGGTATCGAGCGTAATGGTGTTTTTGCGATACGCCGTCAGCGAGGGCACCACCGCATAGCCCCGCCAGTCGGTATGCACGTTGCTGCCGTTCTGAATCGCCACGTCGGCGGCACCCGGCGCGCGTACGATGGCAAAGCTTTCGCCGACGGTCTGACCCAGCGTCACGCCATGAGGATGGGCGACGATGGACCCCGATGCGCCGCAGGTCAGCTGATGGCTTGCGCTATCGCGGCGATAGCCGAGCTGCGCGGTTCCATAGCCGCCGTGGTAATCGAGCGATGCGCTGCTGTTGCTGCCCTGGCCGCCGTTAACGTAGCCCTGCTGAAGGGAGTAGTAGAGATTGGGATTGCGCGGAAGCGAACCGTACAGCGACGCCTGCTGCGAGGTGCGTCCGTTATTGTCGGAGGTGGTGCTGTAGCTAACCGCGCTCTCGGACAGCGGGCCGCCAAGCGGAATGCTCAGGTTCAAGGACCACGAGCGATCGTCTTTTTGGCGATCGGATGACTGGGTGTAGTAATAACCCACGCCCCACGAAACGCCTCGCCAGGCGCTGTAAAAACCGAGATGGATCGTTTCATCGCGGCTCTGGCGGTGCCAGTACTCCTGCGACCAGGCGGAAATCGCCAGGCTGCTCATACCGCCAAACGCCTGAGAAAGGGAGACCTCTTCGCGGCTGCGCTTGTTATCCAGCAGGCCATTGCGGCTCTCAAGCGCGCTGGCTTCGCTGAAGTCGTAATAACCGCCTGAGGAGTAGCGATAGCTGGCGAGGCTAAATGAGGTGCCGGTGCCGGCAAAATCCTTCTGGTACTGCACCCGTACCGAATGGCCGGCCGAGCGCTTTCCCGACGGCGTCGTGGTGTTCGCCCATGTCGCATCGCCTCCAAGCGATCCGAGCTCGCCAAAACCGCGCCCGACGCCGAGCGCCCACGACTGGTAATCCTGCGCCAGCTGGCTACCGCCGTAGAGCGTGAATTCAGCCGGTAGCCCATAAAAGAGCGTACCCTGCAAAAACGTCGGCGAGCGCGCCTGGCTCTGCTCCGAATGGTAGCGTCCGGCGCTCAGGCTGAATTTCACGCGTCCTTCCCGCAGCATAAACGGGACGGCTGAAAAGGGCTGGGTAAAGGTCCGCACCGAACCATCGCTCTCTTTTACCTGCACCTCGAGATCGCCGCTTTGCGCCGTTGGATAGAGGTCGTTTATCGCAAACGCTCCCGGCGAGACGAACGTTTCATAGATAACGTAGCCATGCTGGGAGATGGTGACTTTGGCGTTGCTGTGCGCCATTCCGCGGATCGTCGGGGCGAAGCCGCGCTGGCTATCCGGCAGCATTTCATCATCGGACATCAGCTGAACGCCGCGAAACTGCACGCTGTCGAAAACGTCGCCGGTCGTAAAGGTATCGCCCATCCGCAGCAGGCTTTTGAGTGACTTCAGGTCGCGCTGTAGCCAGGTACTCTGAGAATTCCAGCGCCGGGTCCGGTCATACTCCATCGACGAGACGTTACGCAGGCGCCAGGCACCGAGGTTAACCCCGCTGCGTAGATTCAGGTAGCTGGAGCGGCTGCTGTCATCCGTCTGCCGGGTTTGCGACCCGGTCAGGTTATAGTTAACAAACGCCGCCGGGATACCGTCATCCCAGCGTGCCGGATCCACGTCTCCGCGGCTTTGGGCGTTCATGGCCGCCTGGGGAATACTTAAGTTCAGACGCTGAGTGGCGAAATCAAAACGGCTGCTGGCATCGGGGATGTAGCGCTCGATGCGAGTAAACGTTTCTCCCTCATGCAGGGTATTAAACGCCGGGAAAGCGCTGACGTTGACGCCATATTCCGCCAGCTGCGCCGGGGTTAACTGCGGCCGCAGTTCGCCGTTGCTGTCGACAAATGTCACCTCGCCCTGGGCTATCTCCTGGTTATTCACCCAAATGCTGACCGGGTATGTCCCGGGCTGCTGGCCGCCAGCTTTAGCAAAATAGTGTAAATCAGCGGTCTTTTGCTGCGGATTAGTAAATTCTAATGCCGCCGGATCAAAGTAGTCCTCCGCCCGCACGATACCGCTTTGGTACAGCAGAAAAAGCGCCGTCGGCAATAATAAAATCCCGCCGGTTGGCGCCGCGATCGCCGAATAAACGGGAGTCATATCCGAAGTGTTATTTTTCACAATATCCTGACCAGGCGAAGCAAATTAATTACTGTTGCGCGTAATCCGTAATACCACCGAAGTCATTAATGGCGCGCCATTTAACTACCCCGGAATGAGTAATCGGCCACGCTTTATGTTCAAAGGGGCCAATCATGCCGGGTTGCGGAATATCTGTACCGCCAACCGAAATAACAAAAAAGGAGACAAAATAGGGCGTCGGGTTTTGGGCAACCAGCCTGGAACCTTCAATGTTAAACGTCAGCTTGCGCCATGCATCGTCAGGCTCGCCCGCCAGACCATTCGGGCGATAGAAGATCTTAAACTTTGATTTAATATTGACCTGAAGCTTGTTCACTTCATCTTGTTTCGTTGGAGCAATACTTTTCACATTGAGCCAAAAAACGGATTCGCGATCGGTGGGCAGCGTTCCACCAATATAGTTAATACGCAATACGTTCTGCTGTTCAGGATCGAGACGGAAAAGCGGCGGCGTCACAATAAAAGGCACCCGGCTTTTATTGTTTTCCGCATAGTTTTCTACCCACGATTGCACCAGATAAGGTGAATGAGTATCAGCATTGGTGACCGATATTGCGGCTTCACGTTTCCCTTCCTGATAAACAACACGGGTTCCTCCCATGACAATACCGGCCTGTGCCGCAGTTGATAGCAATAAAAAGGCTATCGCGGCGATCGTTCGTTTCATAATGACTACCGTCCGGGAATAATAAAAGCGGGTATCACTGCCTGAAGCTGATAAATAATCTGCATTAATTATGCCGACCCTATTTCAGCCGGGCGGCGGCTGGCGGCTTACCCGGCGTGGGAAGCCATGAATAACCGCAGCTTTACCCGCTTCCAGGGTATTAGTTGTAAACCATATTGAAGTTGGCCGTACCGTTGGCAGAACCGGCGGAAACCGCGCTGGTTGAGACATAGTCAGCAAAGAATTCCAGATCGGCGGTACCCGTTGCCGCGCCGCTCGCGCCAGCGGTAACGCTGTGGCCGCGTGAGACGGCGCCGAGATCAACCGGCGTCGACTTATCATCTTCATACAGCTTTATCGCTACCCCACTTGCGGTACCGTTAATCGCCAGCAGATCGCTATTGTTGGTATCGCGGGTACCGTCAAATAGCACCGAGACGGTGGTAACGGTAGAAGGACAATCTTTCACTTTGATATGGAAGGCGGTTTTGGTCGTTTCAGAACCTGCGCCGGTAAAATAGCTGCTCGCCCATTTCCCCAGATCGACGCTCTGATTTGCGCTGGTGCTATCAACATTACAGGAGGAATCGGTAATCGATCCGGTAAATTCTACCTGCCCACCCGTCCCCTGCGTGCCCGCATTAGAACCGGGGTTAACGGTCATTGCCGATCTGGCGGGTTGTGAAGGCGAGGATACTGCGCTAGCGGACACCAGAGCACCGACAAACATTGCCATAATACGAAATTGCGTTTTCATTATTCATCTCATCTCTAACTTATATTTTCGACAGATTGTGCGCGAGGGCTTAAGCCCCGGGCAAATCTGCGTGCAGATCCTCCATGTTAATAATATTCGCGTTCCGTCCGCAGGACATCAGGCAGCAAAAATAAGCTGCTTAATTGGCTATTTTGATAAAAAGAAGTTCTTCGGCGAAATTGATAAACCCTTTATTAAGGTAACAAATAAATACTATCCCTACCGATTACAAATCGCAATATTTTGTTATGTTAATGAAATGCTGTTTTATTTTACATATAAAGATAATATTAAAAACATTATGCGCATTGTTAATTAATGCAACCAAAAATCACGATACAATAACATCAAAAAGCAACATCAGGTGGCGTAATTTAACAACCACCCCTAATTTCACCGCGATTTTTCGGCAATAATTCTGTGAGCGGACTGGGTTTTTATAGAATATTAGGATAAATCTTAGATTGGCTTTTATCTTATTTTCGTTATCGAATAAACAATAATCACGCGAGTCATTATAAGCAGGAGATATTGATGACAAGTGTATTTCATCTGAAAGCCGGGGAGGAAAGATGAATAACAACACTTTCTTTGTGGAATAATAAACCCACAATCGATGCTGAAGATTGCGGGTTATCCTAAAATAAATAGCTGACAGAGACGATCAGAACAGGCCCAGCGGCGCGGTACCGTAACTCACCAGCAGGTTCTTCGTCTGCTGATAGGCATTGAGCGCCATCTTATGGGTTTCGCGCCCTACGCCGGACTGTTTGTAGCCGCCGAACGCGGCGTGCGCAGGGTAGATGTGATAGCAGTTGGTCCACACCCGACCGGCCTTAATGCCGCGCCCCATGCGATAAGCCAGGTTGGTATCCCGCGTCCACACCCCGGCCCCAAGGCCAAACTGGGTTTGGTTTGCAATAGCCAGCGCCTCGGCTTCATCTTTAAAAGTGGTGACGCCGATAACCGGGCCAAAGATCTCCTCCTGGAAGCTGCGCATATCGTTGCGGCCCTGAATCAGCGTCGGCTGAATATAGAAACCGTTATCCAGTTCGGCAGAGATGCTGGCGCGTTCGCCGCCGGTCAGGATCTTTCCGCCTTCATCGCGAGCGATCTTAATATAGGAAAGGATCTTATCGAACTGCTGACGCGACGCCTGCGCGCCGATCATCGTATCGGTATCAAAGGGGTCGCCGCGGCGAATTTGCGCCACCTTCTCCATGACCCGCGCCATAAAGGGCTCGTAAATAGACTCCTGAATCAGCGCGCGGGACGGGCAGGTGCAGACCTCACCCTGATTAAAGAAGCCCAGAACCAGGCCTTCAACCGCCTTCTCGATATACTCTTCTTCGCCTTCCATCACGTCGGCAAAGTAGATGTTCGGCGATTTACCGCCCAGCTCAACGGTACAGGGGATAATGTTTTCCGCCGCGCAGGCCATGATATGGCGGCCTACCGGCGTTGAGCCGGTAAAGGCGATTTTGGCGATGCGTTTACTGGTTGCCAGCGCTTCGCCCGCCTCTTTGCCAAATCCCTGAACCACGTTAAGGACGCCCGCCGGGAACAGATCGCCAATAATCTCCAGCAGCAATGTAATGCTGAGCGGCGTCTGCTCTGCCGGTTTCAGCACCACGCAGTTGCCCGCAGCCAGCGCCGGAGCGAGCTTCCAGGCGGCCATCAGCAGCGGGAAGTTCCACGGAATAATTTGTCCGACCACGCCGAGAGGCTCATGGAAGTGATAAGCCACCGTCGTTTCATCAATCTCCGCCGTGCTTCCCTCCTGCGCGCGCAGGCAGCCGGCGAAATAGCGGAAGTGATCGACCGCCAGCGGCAGGTCGGCGTTGAGGGTTTCGCGGATCGGCTTACCGTTATCCCAGCTCTCCGCTACCGCCAGATATTCCAGGTTGGCCTCAATACGGTCGGCAACCTGCAGCAGCAGATTAGCGCGGTGCTGAGCCGACGTTTTGCCCCAGGCGTCGGCGGCCCGGTGCGCCGCATCAAGGGCGAAGTCGATATCTTTGGCATCAGAACGCGGAAACTGCCCGATGTTGCTACCGTCGACCGGGGAGGTATTCATAAAGAATTCTCCACCGATGGGTTCAACAAATTTACCGTCAATAAAGTTACCGTAGGCTGACTTCAGTGAAACCAAAGCGCCCGGTGTGCCAGGATGAGCATAACGCATCGCGAATCTCCTTCATGTAGGGTTGAGGGCAGCGGCATATTAGTTTTGTACGGCGGCTCGCTGCGTCTCTCGTCTATTGCAGGGGTTATGCCATTTTTTATATTTTAAAAAAGAAATTAATTTTCAATGAATTAGATAGGTTACGTCACTTTCTGTCGCACAGAATCTCTCTTATGTGTCGCAAATCGCAACACCACGAAAACCATATAGCTACAATATTGCAACACAAATTAAACGACGAGGTGTCCCGTGCCAGGAAATCCGTTTGCCCTGACGCCAGAGATCGAAGCGAACCCGCTGCTCAGCGACTCCTGGTGCCGTAGCCAGCGCTATGGCCTCGACCCCGCCACGGATGACTTCCCTCGCCTGCACGCCAGCGAACTGGCCGACAGGCTCGCCAGACACAGCCGCCTGCAAACGCTGGCCCAGCCGGTCGTTAATGAGCTATCCCGCAAAGTCAACGCTCTGCAATCCGTCGTGGTTCTCTCTGACGCCAGCGGTCTGGTTTTGCAAACCTTTGGCGATACGCACGCCATGCAGAAAGCGCAGCGCTTCGCTTTAGCGCCGGGCAACCTGTGGAGCGAAAGCGGACGCGGAACCAACGCCATTGGCACCGCGCTGGCGATTGACGACAGCTGCGAAATCGATGGCCGCCAGCATTTTCTGACCAGTAACCAGGGTCTTTATTGCGCCGCCGTGCCGCTGCAAAGTCCCGATGGCAAAATAGCCGGGGTGCTGGATATCTCCGGCCCGGCCCGGTACCCGCACGCCCGCACGCTGGCGTGGGTAAAAGGCGCCGCGAAGCAGATAGAATATCTGTGGGTTAAACAGAGTCTGCATCCGCAACAGTGGCTGATGAGCCTGCATCCTCAGCTGGAAAAGCTCGACGGCGTCGACGAATGTCTGCTGGTCTTTACCGACAATGTGCTGATGGCGGCTAACCGGCTGGCGATGCGCGAGTTCTCACTTAACGCAGATCGGTTCGGCCACCTCACGTTCCAGCAGCTTTTTCCGCAGCTGCGGCAAACCGCCGTCAGCGTACCGCTGCCGCTCGTCGCCGGAGATCGAAACTACTATTACCGTCTACGCGCTCCCGTGACCGCTGGCGTGGCGGTGACCGCACGCCCCACCCTCGAGCTGCCTTTCTCCAGCCAGCGCGAAGGCGAAAAGCTGCTGCGCCTGCTTAACGCCGGGATTGGGTTGTGTATCGAAGGCGAAACCGGCTGCGGCAAAGAGTACGTCAGCCGTACCCTGCACCGGCACAGCCGCTGGAGCGGCGGCAAATTCGTCGCCATCAACTGCGCCGCGCTGCCGGAATCACTGATTGAATCCGAGCTGTTTGGCTACCAGCCCGGGGCGTTTACCGGCGCAAACAAAAACGGCTACATCGGCAAAATTCGCGAAGCCGACGGCGGCGTACTGTTTCTTGATGAGATTGGCGATATGCCGTTAACGCTTCAGACCCGGCTGCTGAGGATCTTACAGGAGAAAGAGGTCACGCCGCTTGGCGCCAGCCAGAGCTCGCCGGTTAATTTCGCGGTGATTTGCGCCACCCACCGCAATCTGGCGCAGCGCGTCGCGGAAGGGACCTTCCGCGAAGACCTGCTCTACCGCCTGCGTGAGTTTGCTTTAACGCTGCCGCCCCTGCGCGAATGGCCTGAACTGTCCGGGTTTATCCAACGATTGTGGCGCGAGCTGGGCGGAGAAAAGCGTCGCATCGCGCTGGCCCCGGAAGTTGTGCAACATCTGACGTCTCATCCCTGGCCGGGCAACGTCCGCCAGCTGCAAAGTGTGTTGAGGGTACTGCTGGCCCTCGCCGAAGAGGGTGAAACGCTGGGGATAGATGATTTGCCCCTGGAGTATCGAAGCCCGCCCGTCGCCCGCCCGCTGCGCGGGCTTCAGCAGCACGATGCGCAGCTGATTGCCGACACGCTGGCAAGCTATAACGGCAACATCAGTAAGGCCGCGCAGGCGTTAGGCGTCGCCCGCAGTACGCTGTATCGCCGTGCGGCCCGTCGCGGAAGCCATAGCGCATAGCCTTCTGATTCGCTCAGGGCGTGAAGCGCGGCGGTAGCCAGGCGAACAGGCGTCTGCTTATCGCTTCACACAGGGAGGTTAAGCGGTGCCCAATGCCCGACCAGATAAGCTTCGCGACGCAGACGCCGCAGGCTGAAACCAACGCCGCCCCCACCATGTCCAGCGGAAAGTGAACCCCAAGAAAGATCCGCGACCAGGCCACAGGCAGCGCCGCCAGCAGCAGAAAGAGCCCCGCGGCGCGTGAACGCAGCGAGAGCAGTGCAAACGCGGCGCTAAACATCACCGTGCCGTGGTCGCTCGGGAAAGAGTTATCCGCCGGATGATTTATCCAGGTATGGCCGAGCGGGATCATAAACGGCCGCGGATGAAACAGCAGCATTCCGCAGATCGATCCCAATCCCAGCGCGATCAGAATACTCAAGGTACAAAACAGCGCCTGCCGATGACCCTGCCGCCCGCCGGAAAACCACAGCCAGAGCAGAATGGCCGGAACCACAAAGATGATCCCGCTAGCTGAAAAACGCGCCAATGCCAGGATCGCCTCCGGCGTGCCGGGCGATGCGTTCAGCGCTAAAAAGGCGCTTTGATTAAGGGTTTCCAGTGCGTTCATGGCGGTAGCTCGCGACAGTCATATTTCCGTCATTATCGCCACCCTGGCTTAAGTTACGCTTAACCCGGCGCTCAAGAATCGTCCTGGTTTTGGCCACGCTGCTTAGCCACAGCGGCAGCCATTGCTGGCGTAATACGCTTTTTTATTTTAGACTTTATTAAATTTAGAAAAGACTAAAATAAATGAATACACCCGAACAGCTACAGGCCAGCGCCGGCGAAGCCGCCGCGCTGCTGAAAGCCATGAGCCATCCCAGCAGGCTATTGATTCTGTGCATGCTATGCGATGCGCCGGGCACCAGCGCCGGCGAACTGGCGCGGATAACCGGGCTGAGCCCCTCCGCAACTTCCCAGCATCTGGCGCGGATGCGTGATGAAGGCCTGATCGGCTGCGAACGTCAGGCGCAGCGCATTCACTACTTCATTACCCGGCCAGCGGTTCAGCAAATCGTCGCCGCGCTGAAGTCAATCTATTGTCCTTAAGGAGCCTTTATGCCTATTGCTACTCTTTCGCCTGCCGAAGCCCAGGCGCTCGTCGCCCGGGGCGGCCGGCTGATCGATATCCGCGATGCCGATGAATACGCCCGCGAGCATATTCCCGGAGCGGAGCTCGTGCCGCTGGCGACGCTGACGAATGGCGCAGCGCTGCACGCCAGTCCCGAAGAGACGATTATTTTTCACTGTCAGGCGGGATCGCGCACCCAAAATAACGCGGCCCGTCTGGCGCAGGCCGCCGCACCGGCGCAGGTAAAGCTGCTGGCTGGCGGAATTCAGGCGTGGAAAGCGGCCGGTCTGCCGGTGAAAGAGGATAAATCACAGCCGCTGCCGCTTATGCGTCAGGTACAGATCGTCGCCGGCGCCCTGATTTTGCTTGGCGTCGCTTTAGGTTATGCTTTCAGCAGCGGCTTTTTTCTGCTTAGCGCCTTCGTCGGCGCCGGCTTAACCTTTGCCGGTATTACCGGGTTTTGCGGTATGGCGCGTCTTTTGGCTTTGATGCCCTGGAACCGTCGCTAGCCTCTACCTCTTTTGAGAGACTGTTGGTAACGCTTTTGCTGAGCTATGGTTATGTCAGCGAAAAGATTCATCAGCACACAGGAGAAGCAGTATGTTTTCAGTCGGTGACCTGGTACAACCGCGCGCGGGTGGGCCAAAACTTAAAGTCGTTGAAGTCCAGGACGATCGCATTATTGCCGTTCAGGCAAGCAACGAGCAGGGTGAGAAATATACGCTGAAGGCCGCCGATGTGACGGCTTATAAAGAAGACGGCGATTTTGGCGTGTGCTGATTAAGCCGGCTAACGATAACGGTGGGTCTCCCCACCGTTTTCAATATTAGATCAGGAAGCTATCGAGGGATTTTCCCTCAGCCACCGCTTTAGCCAGCGGCTTCGGCATACGTCCCTGACCGGTCCAGGTTTTCTCGGCGCCGGTATGGTCGGTAAAACGATATTTAGCCGGACGCGGCTGGCGCTTTTTGCTCCCTTTCGGGGAAGCGCTGTTGTAGCCCGCTAATTGTTCAGGGGTAATGCCGTCAGCCATCATTAATTCCAGCCAGGTATTTATTTTTTCCTGATGTTCTGCGCGCAGCGCCTGAGCCGCCTGCTCCTCAGCGCGTTTTTCTTCAGTGACGGTCCTTAGCTTTGCCAGCATATCTTCAAGCACGTCAATGGAGAATTCACGGGACATGGCGCGAAGTGAACGGATATTATTCAATTTCTCTAATAGTAATGACATATAATTCAAAAAATTCCCAAATAGCAAATGAAACAAAGATTACGGCGCTAGTTTAATTGATATGATAATGTATTTCCAGCCTTTCACTAATTCCTGATATAGCACCAGAAATGTTTAGCAATTAATAAGGCAAACAAATCGATAAAAGCGAAATTATCAACACTGAATAAATTCTTTTGCAAATAATACTATTCACCAGGCAACGTCTTTATCTTATTACCTGTTTGCTCAGCAGGTTATCCGTATATTTACGGTTGCGCCTCGCAGGGCGCTACGGGCGCTTATAGAATAGTCATGCAAAAAATCCGAATGCCCACCCAGCAGACAAATCAGCATATAATGCTACCATTCCTCTTTTATACGTGTAAAAAACGCCAAAAGTGACACAACTCACACCGCTACGCGATTCTGTCGCGAAATCCCCCCTCACAACCCGGATTGGCTCTCATCCATATGACGTATTTATTTTACAACCAATTGAAAAACAATAAAAAAATCAACAAAGAGAACAAAAGTAGCGTAACGAACAAAAAATAGCCTGACGCAGAGTATTTTATCGACCAAAAGCCTTTAAATAAAAATTTATAGCTAGTTGCCTCTTTTAATGCAGAGATATAATCTACGCACATCAAAACAGGCACCCAAAAACGCTGAATAACCGCGAATCTTTTGGCATTATCGACTTCATTTTCGAGGAGCATACCAATGTTCTCTGCGCAGTCCCGCTTGCGTCATGCGGTAGCAGACACCTTCGCGATGGTGGTGTACTGCACCGTTGTGAACATGATGATCGAAATTTTTCTCTCCGGAATGACCTTCCAGCAGTCGTTATCTTCGAGACTGGTGGCGATTCCGGTGAACATTATTATTGCCGTGCCTTACGGTTTTTATCGCGATTTCGCGATGCGCCAGGCGCGCCGCATTAGCGCGTCCGGCTGGATGAAGAATATTGCGGATGTGGTGGCCTATGTGACGTTCCAGTCGCCGGTATACGTCGCGATTTTGCTGGTTGTCGGCGCCGACTGGCATCAGATCGCCGCGGCGGTAAGTTCCAACATCGTGGTATCGATGATGATGGGCGCAGCTTACGGCTATTTCCTCGACTACTGCCGCCGCCTGTTTCGCGTCAGCCCCTATCAGCAGGCCAAAGCCTGAGTTGATACAAAAAAGCGACTGGTTCAGCCAGCCGCTTTTTGTCAGCTATACTGCGTTTCGCCAAACAGGCCACTCAGAAAACGCTCAAGCGCCATGCGCGAACTGAACCCGTGTGGAATACCATAATGCTGCTGAGCATCGCCCGCTAAATAGAGCGGGAACTGCTCGTAGTGATCGCAGGTTTTGATATCCGACGCGGGCTCCGCAAGCGTTGTGCTGCGCTCTTTTAAAGCCGGATGAATAATTAACGCGGTACGCCCCATACGAGCTTCACGGTTCACATAAACATAATTATCGCCACGGCGATAGCCGTACGCTTTTTGCGTCACAACATCCATGGTGAAGCCGGCTTTTTCAAGAACACGCGCCACCTCATCGGGTCTTAAATACATACTCATTCCTCATTATCTTTTACCGCACGTTAACCTTACCTTATTCATTAAAGGCAACGCTTTCGGAATATTCCATAAAGGGCTATTTACAGCATAATTCAAAATCTTGTCCTACACTTATAGACTCAATGGAATTAAGGGAGAAACCAATGGCCAACCGAGCAAACCGCAACAACGTAGAAGAGAGCGCTGAAGATATCCATAATGATGTCAGCCAATTAGCGGATACGCTGGAAGAGGTGCTGAAATCATGGGGCAGCGACGCCAAGGACGAAGCGGAGGCCGCGCGTAAAAAAGCGCAGGCGCTGCTGAAAGAGACCCGCGCGCGGCTTAACGGCAATAACCGCGTTCAGCAGGCGGCGTGCGATGCCATGGGCTGCGCTGACAGCTACGTGCGCGATAAACCGTGGCAAAGCGTCGGCGCCGCAGCTGCCGTTGGGGTATTTATTGGCGTATTGCTGAATTTACGTCGATAATAAAACAGCCAGACCCATGAAGATAACAAATACGCGTCTACCCCTGCCCTGCAGGGGTTTTTGTTATCTCTGCGGGTAAAGCGCGACATAAAGCTTACGCACAGCCTGGTTCGCCATTTCTGCCGACGTCAGGTTGGTGAAGCTCATTATCAGCCCACCTTCTCCCCGAGCCTCCATCCGCCAGTCGCTCAGCGCCTGTACGGCCAGACCAGCCCGTCTGGCGCGCTGCGCCAGAGGCCGATCGTCTCCGGCGACCCTGACCACCATCTGGATCCCGCCCGCCTGAGGCACGACGGTGAATCCCTGCGCCCGCAGCGCCGACTCAAGCCACAGTCGGCGCTGGGCATAGCTGGCGCGCATTTTCTTCAGATGCCGCCAGAAGTGGCCTTCGCGAATAAAATCCGCCAGCGTCTGCTGCCACAGCGTCGGCACGCTACAGCACATCAGCGCGGCCCGTTCACGAAACTGCGCCACCAGCGGCTCAGGCACCACCAGCCAGGCGGCGCGTAATGCCGGGAACAAAGACTTGCTGAACGCCCCGGCATAGATGACCCGCTGCGGGGCGTCGAGGCTTTTCAGCGGCGGCAGCGGCTTACCGTGATAGCGGAATTCGCTATCGTAATCATCTTCGATAATCCACGCGTTATTCTGCGCCGCCCATAGCAGGAGCTGTCTGCGCCTGGCCAGCGATAGCGCCACGCCGAGCGGGCTTTGATGAGCCGGGGTCAGCAGCGCGAAATGGGCACTCGGGTAATGCCGCTGCGCCCAGGGAATATCCATCCCGTCGTCGTCGACCGGAACGGGATTGATCGCCACCCCCTCGTCGTTCACTACCGGCCGGATCAGCGGAAACCCCGGATCTTCCATCCACATTTGCTGGCCAGGCCGCGCCAGCGTGCGCAAAATAAGGCGCATCGAGGCCGCGTAGCAACCGGTGATCAAGACCTGCTCAGGCCGACACTCAATGCTGCGCGACAGACGCAAGTAATCGACGATCGCCCGGCGAAGCGTCGGTTCACCGCAGGGATCGCCTGGCGCGAGGTCAAAACGCGTTTGCGTACGCAGACGCCGACCCATCACGCGCGCCCACAGGCCGCGTGGAAACAGATCCAGCGCGGGCAGCCCCAGCTGAAACGGCAGCGGCGCCGCGGGTTCATCGCCCGCGATGGGCTGAACGGGCGCGTTTTGCTGCGGCAGCAGCCGATCGCTGACAAAGGTCCCCGCCTGTCCGCGCCGCTCCAGCCATCCCTGCGCCACCAGATCCCCCCACGCGTTCTCAATCGTCGCCCGCGACACGCCAAGCTCCTGAGCATAGACCCGACTTGCAGGCAGCCTGCTGCCCGGAGCCAGCTCGCCGCGCTCAATCGCCTGCTTAAGCTGTCGGGCAATGCGCTGGTAGTGCGGAATTTTTTTACCGTCCATCATGGTCTGCTTTTTTCATCGCAATATGGCTATCTTATGCAGTCCATTATAGTGCTATTTTCCTCGCGTCTTAATGAGGAGAGTAAAATGAACACACTACGTCAGCCGTACAATGAACTGAGCCCGGAAGTCTATAACGCCCTGGTTCAGGCCAAAATTGCGCTGGAAAAAAGCGAGCTGGATGGCGCGCTGATCGAGCTGGTGTATTTGCGGGTATCGCAAATCAACGGCTGCGCCTTCTGCCTGGAGATGCACAGCAAAGCCCTGCGTAAATCCGGCGTCGCGCAAAACAAGCTGGACGCGCTGGCAGGCTGGCGGGTGAGCGCCCATTTCAGCGATGCGGAGCGCGCGGCGCTGGCGTGGGCGGAATCGGTGACCCATATCGCCGAAAGCCATGCGGAAGACGCCGTTTATCAGCCGCTGCTGGACCATTTCAGCGCCCGCCAGATCAGCGATCTGACCTTCGCCATCAGCCTGATGAACGCCTTTAATCGTCTGGCGGTGAGTATGCGCCTGTAATTTCACGGCAAGAAATCCCGCCCCCCGCCGGATCCTCCCGCGGGGGCTAACCTTTACAAAAACCATATATATTGAGTTGTTGAACTTTTAAATAACTACATCTAGTATTTCCTTCAACGATAACCCATAGCACGCGACGTCAATTTTTACGTCGTACTGTTATCTTAAATGGAAATACGAATCATGCGCATTACTATTTACACTAAAAACGACTGCGTGCAATGCCATGCCACTAAACGGGCCATGGAAACCCGCGGGTTTGAATTCGACATGATCAACATCGACCACCATCCTGAAGCCGTCGATATGCTGCGCGAGCAGGGTTTCCGTCAGCTGCCGGTGGTGATTGCCGGAGAGACCCGCTGGTCCGGCTTCCGTCCCGATATGATCAATCGCCTGCGCCCGACAGCGTCAGCGGCCAGCGTATGAGCCTGATCGTCTACTTCTCCAGCAGTTCCGAAAATACGCACCGGTTCGTCCAGCGTCTGGGGCTGCCCGCCGTGCGTATACCGCTTAACGAACGCGAGCGCATCCAGGTAGACGAACCCTACATTCTTATCGTCCCCAGCTATGGCGGCGGCGGCACGGCGGGCGCGGTCCCCCGGCAGGCGATCCGTTTTCTCAACGATCCGCATAACCGCCAGCTCATTCGCGGCGTCATCGCCGCGGGCAATCGTAATTTTGGCGAGGCCTACGGCCGGGCAGGCGACGTCATCAAGCAGAAATGCGGCGTACCGTATCTCTATCGCTTTGAGCTGATGGGCACCCCGCAAGATGTCGACAACGTGCGTAAAGGAGTAAGCGAATTTTGGCAACGACAACCGCAGAACGTATAACCACCGAGGCGCCGGATTTCCACGCCCTCAACGCGATGCTGAATCTCTACGACAGCAACGGCCGCATTCCGTTTGACAAAGACCATCAGGCGGTAGCGGCGTTTATGGCCAACCACGTTGAGCCGAATACCGTGCCCTTTACCAGCCAGGACGACAGGCTGACGTGGCTGGTCGCCGAAGGCTATTACGACGCCAGGGTGCTGGCCCGCTACGATCGCTCGTTTATTCTTGCGCTGTTCGCGTACGCTCAGGGCTACGGTTTTCGCTTCCAGACGTTTCTCGGCGCATGGAAGTTCTATACCAGCTACGCGCTGAAAACCTTCGATGGTAAGCGCTACCTTGAAGGCTTTGCCGACCGCACCTGCATGGTGGCCCTGGCCCTGGCGCAGGGTAACGAGGCGCTGGCCCGGCAGCTAACCGATGAGATCCTCTCCGGACGCTTTCAGCCCGCCACGCCGACGTTCCTCAACGCGGGTAAACAACAGCGCGGCGAGCTGGTCTCCTGCTTTCTGCTGCGCATCGAAGACAATATGGAATCCATTGGCCGGGCGGTGAACTCGGCGCTACAGCTATCCAAGCGCGGCGGCGGCGTGGCGTTTCTGCTCTCCAATCTTCGCGAAGCCGGGGCGCCAATCAAGCGCATCGAGAATCAGTCCTCCGGCGTGGTACCGGTGATGAAAATGCTGGAAGACGCCTTCTCCTACGCCAACCAGCTCGGCGCGCGCCAGGGGGCCGGCGCGGTCTATCTGCACGCCCATCATCCCGATATCCTGCGTTTCCTTGATACCAAACGCGAGAACGCCGATGAAAAAATCCGCATTAAAACGCTCTCGCTCGGGGTGGTGATTCCGGATATCACCTTTCAGCTAGCGAAAGAAGATGCGCAGATGGCGCTCTTCTCGCCCTACGACGTCGAGCGCCTGTACGGTAGACCGTTCGGCGATATCGCGGTAAGCGAAATGTATGCACAACTGGTGGCCGACGCGCGGGTCAGCAAGCGCTGGATCCGCGCCCGCGATCTGTTCCAGCGGCTGGCGGAAATTCAGTTTGAATCCGGCTATCCGTACATCATGTTTGAAGACACGGTTAATCGCGCGAACCCAATTGCCGGGCGCATCAATATGAGCAACCTGTGCTCGGAGATCCTACAGGTTAACGCGCCTTCTACCTTTGACGAAAACCTGGATTACGCCAGCATCGGCCAGGATATCTCCTGCAACCTCGGCTCGCTGAATATCGCCCATACTATGGACTCTCCTGATTTCGCCCGCACGGTTGAGGTCGCGGTGCGCGGTCTGACCGCGGTGTCCGAAATGAGCGATATCCGTTCGGTACCGTCGGTCGCGGCGGGCAATGCCGCCTCGCACGCCATCGGCCTTGGACAGATGAATCTGCACGGCTATCTGGCGCGCGAAGGTATTGCCTACGGCAGCGAAGCGGGGCTGGATTTCACCAATTTCTATTTCTATACCATCACCTGGCACGCGCTGCGTACCTCGATGCTGATAGCGCGGGAAAAAGGCACGCGTTTTGCCGGATTCGAGCAGTCGCGGTACGCCAGCGGTGATTATTTCCGCCCCTACCTGGAAGGCGACTGGCAGCCGAAAACGGCGAAAGTCCGCGCGCTGTTTGCCCGTGCCGGTATTGTCCTGCCCGACCGCGATATGTGGCGGCAGCTGCGCGATGACGTGATGCGCTACGGCATTTATAACCGCAACCTGCAGGCGGTGCCGCCGACGGGCTCTATTTCGTACATCAACCACGCGACCTCCAGCATCCATCCGATCGTGTCGAAGATAGAGATCCGCAAGGAGGGGAAAACCGGACGCGTTTACTATCCGGCGCCGTTTATGACCAACGACAACCTGGCGCTGTATCAGGACGCTTACGAAATCGGCCCGCAGAAGATCATCGACACCTACGCCGAGGCGACGCGCCATGTCGATCAGGGGCTGTCGCTGACCCTATTCTTCCCCGATACCGCCACCACGCGCGATATCAATAAAGCGCAAATCTACGCGTGGAAGAAAGGCATCAAAACGCTCTATTACATCCGTCTGCGCCAGCTGGCGCTGGAAGGTACCGAAATCGAAGGCTGCGTGTCCTGCGCGCTGTAAGGAGAACAGGATGACCCATTTATCGCGCATCAGCGCCATCAACTGGAACAAAATTGAAGATGATAAGGATCTGGAGGTCTGGAATCGGCTGACCAGCAACTTCTGGCTGCCGGAGAAGGTACCGCTGTCTAACGATATCCCCGCCTGGCAAACGCTCACCCCGGCGGAACAGCAGCTAACGATTCGCGTCTTCACCGGTTTGACGCTGCTCGATACCATCCAGAATACCGTTGGCGCCCCGGCGCTGATGGCCGACGCCCTCACCCCGCATGAGGAAGCGGTGCTGTCGAACGTCAGCTTTATGGAGGCGGTGCACGCCCGCTCCTACAGCTCCATTTTCTCGACGCTCTGCCAGACCAAAGATGTCGATGCCGCCTATGCCTGGAGCGAACAAAACGCGCCGCTGCAGCGCAAAGCGCAGCTGATGCTGGAGTACTATCAGGCAGATGAACCGCTGAAGAAAAAAATCGCCAGCGTCTTTCTCGAATCGTTCCTCTTCTACTCCGGCTTCTGGCTGCCGATGTACTTCTCCAGCCGGGGGAAGATGACCAACACCGCCGATCTGATTCGCCTGATCATCCGCGATGAAGCGGTACACGGTTATTACATTGGCTACAAATTCCAGAAAGGGCTGGAAATAGTCAGCGCCGAGAAGCGCGAGGAGATGAAAAACTTCGCCCTCGACCTGTTGATGGATCTGTATGACAACGAACTGGCCTACACCCGCGAACTGTACGCCGATAGCGGCTGGATTGAGGAGGTCAACGCCTTTCTCTGCTACAACGCCAATAAGGCGCTGATGAACCTCGGCTACGAGGCGCTGTTCCCGGCGGAAATGGCCGCCGTCAATCCGGCGATCCTCGCCGCGCTTTCGCCGAATGCCGACGAAAACCACGACTTCTTTTCCGGTTCAGGTTCATCGTATGTGATGGGAAAAGCGGAAGAAACCGTCGACGGCGATTGGGACTTTTAGCCTTACTTTCACCAGGAATATATCAGCATATTTCCTGGTGATTTATTTCACATTATTTGTTTTCGCCTCACTCAATATCTTTCGGTCATCACCGTGTCATATTCAACAGCATGCCCTCGATTTTCGCCTGAATTAACGCAACATAACTAAAAAATATCGACCACAAGTCATTCGCGCTCAGCCCTTATATCACGGGGGATGCACCGGAATTCTCCCTTGCGCATTTCCCTGGCAACGCCACATAAAGGGTTGTCACAGATTCTCAGTATGTTAGGGTGTAAAAAAGCAATTATCATCACCGGGTACCGTATCGATATTAATAAATAACAGGAAACACTCTATTGCATGGCAATTAAATTAGAAATCAAGAATCTCTATAAAATATTTGGCGAGCACCCGCAGCGGGCTTTCAAATATATCGATAAAGGACTATCGAAAGAACAAATACTGGAAAAGACGGGGTTATCGCTTGGCGTAAAGAACGCCAGTCTGACCATTGAAGAAGGCGAGATATTCGTCATCATGGGGCTCTCCGGATCGGGGAAATCTACCATGGTTCGCCTTCTCAATCGCCTGATTGAACCCACCCGCGGCCAGGTCCTGATCGACGGCGTCGATATCGCTAAAATCTCTGACGCCGAGCTCCGCGAGGTGCGCAGAAAAAAAATTGCGATGGTTTTTCAATCCTTTGCGCTTATGCCGCATATGACCGTGCTCGACAACGCCGCTTTCGGCATGGAGCTGGCCGGCGTGCCGACTCAGGAACGCCAGGAGAAAGCGCTGGAGGCGCTGCGCCAGGTCGGCCTGGAAAACTACGCTCATGCCTACCCGGACGAACTCTCCGGCGGCATGCGCCAGCGCGTTGGTCTCGCCCGCGCGCTGGCGATTAATCCCGATATTCTGTTAATGGATGAAGCCTTCTCCGCGCTCGACCCGTTAATTCGTACCGAGATGCAGGATGAGCTCACTAAATTACAGGCCAGACATCAGCGTACCGTGGTCTTTATTTCCCACGATCTTGATGAAGCCATGCGTATTGGCGATCGGATTGCCATTATGCAAAATGGTGAAGTGGTTCAGGTCGGCACGCCGGATGAAATACTCAATAATCCGGCCAATGATTATGTCCGAACCTTCTTCCGCGGCGTCGATATTAGCCAGGTGTTCAGCGCCAAAGATATTGCCCGCCGTAGCCCGGTGGGGCTGATTCGCAAAACGCCCGGCTTTGGCCCGCGTTCCGCGCTGAAATTGCTGCAGGATGAAGACCGCGAATATGGCTACGTCATTGAACGCGGGAATAAGTTTGTTGGCATTGTCTCTATTGATTCCCTGAAAGCCGCGCTAAGCGAAGGTCAGGGAATTGATGCGGCGTTAATCGACTCACCGCAGGCGGTGGATGCGCAAACGCCGCTCAGCGAGCTGCTCTCTCACGTCGGCCATGCACCGTGCGCGGTGCCGGTTGTCGACGAGGGGCACCAGTACATCGGCATCATTTCCAAACGGATGCTGCTGCAGGCTTTAGATCGCGAGGGGGCAAACAATGGCTGATCAATCTAACCCGTGGGACACCGCACCGGCGGCGGATAGCGCAGCGCAATCCGCCGATGCCTGGGGCACCTCTACGCCGGCGTCGACCGATGGCGGAGGTGCCGACTGGCTGAGCAGCGCGCCCGCGCCGCAGCCGGAACACTTCAATATTATGGACCCGTTCCATAAAACGCTGATCCCACTCGACAGCTGGGTCACGCACGGTATCGACTGGGTCGTGATGCATTTTCGTCCGGTATTCCAGGGAATACGCGTACCGGTGGATTACATCCTGAGCGCCTTCCAGCAGCTGCTGCTGGGTATGCCGGCGCCGGTGGCGATTATTATTTTCTCGCTGATTGCCTGGCAGATTTCCAGCGTCGGCATGGGCGCGGCGACGCTGATTTCGCTGATCGCTATCGGCGCTATCGGCGCCTGGTCGCAGGCGATGGTGACCCTGGCGCTGGTGCTGACCGCGCTGCTGTTTTGTATGCTGATCGGCCTGCCGCTTGGGATATGGCTGGCGCGGAGCCCGCGGGCGGCGAAAATTATCCGTCCGCTGCTCGACGCGATGCAGACCACGCCGGCGTTTGTCTATCTGGTGCCCATTGTGATGCTGTTCGGTATCGGCAACGTTCCGGGCGTGGTGGTCACCATTATCTTCGCCCTGCCGCCGATTGTTCGTCTGACCATTCTGGGGATTAACCAGGTGCCGGCGGATCTGATTGAAGCATCGCGCTCCTTCGGCGCCAGCCCGCGTCAGCTGTTGTTTAAGGTTCAGCTACCGCTGGCCATGCCGACGATTATGGCCGGGGTCAACCAGACGCTGATGCTGGCCCTGTCGATGGTGGTCATCGCCTCAATGATTGCCGTTGGCGGTCTCGGCCAGATGGTACTGCGCGGCATCGGTCGCCTTGATATGGGTCTGGCCACCGTTGGCGGCGTCGGGATTGTTATCCTCGCCATTATTCTTGACCGTCTGACTCAGGCCGTAGGACGGGACTCGCGCAGCCGCGGCAACCGCCGCTGGTATGCAACCGGCCCACTGGGGCTGATAACTCGCCCTTTCTGTAAATAAGAGCCCATCCCCCCGACAGCCGGGGGGATAGACTTCCCTTCTGATAAGTAAAAGGAACAACGATGCGACATACAGCGATCCTTGCCACAGCGTTAACCGCCCTCATTTCCACCACCGCCTTCGCGGCGGATCTGCCTGGCAAAGGCATTACCGTTAAGCCGATTCAGAGCACCATTTCGGAAGAGACCTTCCAGACCCTGCTGGTCAGCCGCGCGCTGGAGAAACTCGGTTATACCGTCGATAAGCCGAGCGAAGTGGATTACAACGTTGGCTATACTTCGCTCGCCTCCGGCGACGCCACTTTTACCGCCGTCAACTGGCAGCCCCTGCACGACGATATGTACGCTGCCGCCGGCGGGGATAAAAAGTTCTACCGCGAAGGCGTGTTTGTGAACGGTGCGGCGCAGGGCTATCTGATTGATAAGAAAACGGCCGAGCAGTACCACATTAAATCTATCGATCAGTTAAAAGACCCGAAAATCGCCAAACTGTTTGACACCAACGGCGACGGTAAAGCCGACCTGACCGGCTGCACCCCGGGCTGGGGCTGTGAAGCGGTGATCAACCATCAGCTTGATGCCTATGGCCTGAATAATACCGTCACCCACAATCAGGGTAACTATGCCGCCATGATGGCCGACACCATTGCCCGTTATAAAGAGGGCAAGCCGGTCATCTACTACACCTGGACACCTTACTGGGTCAGCGATGTGCTGAAGCCGGGTAAAGACGTCGTCTGGCTGCAGGTGCCATTCTCCTCCCTGCCGGGTGTGCAAAAAAACATCGACACGAAGCTCTCTAATGGCGCCAACTACGGCTTCCCGGTCAGCACCATGCATATCGTCGCCAATAAGGCCTGGGCCGAGAAAAACCCGGCGGCGGCGAAGCTGTTTAGCATCATGAAGCTGCCGATTGCCGACATCAACGCCGAGAATGCCATGATGCACGAGGGACATGGTTCAGAAGCAGATATCCAAGGCCACGTCGACGGCTGGATCAAAGCCCACCAGCAGCAGTTTGACGGCTGGGTGAACGAAGCGCTGGCCGCGCAGAAATAGTCTCCCACTTTATAGCCAATTCCCGGAGGCGATGCTACGCATCTGCCCGGGCTACAAAAGCCGTAGCCCGGGCAAGGCGCTTTGCGCCGCCCCCGGGGAAGACCGCATCCTGCACAACACGACATCTCCTGTTCTAAATGATGGATTGATATGCAAATAAACTGCATAACTTTAGCCATCAACGTTTTCGTTACTGTTAAGCCGCACCGCTCTCTGCTAAGGTAAATCCACCTGTTTAATCATGTGATTTTCACGTGAGTTATCAATAAGCAATTCCTATGGAAAATCCTGACGCATTGACGCACTCTCCTCCCGCTGACGCGGCCACGCTGGCTGAAGGCCTGAAAGACAGCCTGCCGATCGTCATCAGCTATATCCCCGTGGCCTTCGCCTTCGGCCTCAACGCCACTAAGCTCGGCTTCACTCCGCTGGAAAGTCTGTTCTTCTCCTGCATTATTTACGCGGGCGCCAGCCAGTTCGTGATCACCGCGATGCTGGCGGCGGGAAGCTCGCTGTGGGTCGCCGCGCTCACCGTCATGGCGATGGACGTTCGCCACGTTCTCTACGGCCCTTCCCTGCGCAGCCGCATCCAGCGCGCGCTGAGCAAGAAAAAAACCGCGGTATGGGCATTCGGCCTGACCGATGAGGTCTTTGCCGCCGCCACTGCTAAACTGGTACGCGACAATCGACGCTGGAGCGAAAACTGGATGATCGGTATCGCTTTGATGTCCTGGGCGTCATGGGTCTTCGGTACGCTGATCGGCGCTTATTCGGGCAGCGGCCTGCTGACCGACTTTCCGGCGGTGGAAGCGGCGCTGGGCTTTATGCTTCCCGCGCTGTTTATGAGCTTTTTGCTGGCTTCTTTCCAGCGCAAGCAGTCGCTTAGCGTAACCGCCGCGCTGGCAGGGGCGCTGGGGGGGATCATCCTGTTTTCCATTCCCGCCGCCATCCTTGCCGGGATCGTCTGCGGCTGTCTGACCGCGCTGGTGCAGGCCAGCATTGAGGGGATGCCCGATGAACAGTGATGTTTTAATTATCGGCGTCGTGGTCGGCTGCGTAAATTATCTGTTCCGCTATCTGCCGCTGCGCCTGCGCGCCGGGAACGCGCGTCCGACGCGTCGCGGGCCGGTCAGCGTGCTGCTGGACACCATCGGCATCGCCTCTATTTGCGCGCTGCTGGTGGTCTCCAGCGTACCGGAAATTCTCCACGATGCCCGCCGCCTGCTGCCCACGCTGGCTGGCTTCGCCGTGCTGGGCCTGGCTTTCTGGAAAACGCGCAGCATTATTTTGCCTACACTATTAAGCGCCCTAACCTACGGTGTTGTCTGGAAAATCGGCACATGGCTATAAGCTTAAAGTATCAATTTCTGTCAATAATTCATTTGATTTATTTGTCACAATAGTTATTATATCGACTGTAATTAATGAGGTCATAACCAAAATGGATAGTTCGTTTACTCCCATTGAGCAAATGCTCAAGTTCCGCGCCAGCCGTCACGAAGACTTTCCTTTTCAGGAGATTCTGCTCACCCGTCTTTGCATGCATATGCAGGGAAAATTGCTGGAAAACCGCAACAAGATGCTGAAAGCGCAAGGGATTAACGAGACATTGTTTATGGCGCTGATCACGCTCGAGTCTCAGGAAAACCACAGCATTCAGCCTTCCGAGCTGAGCTGCGCGCTGGGCTCTTCGCGTACCAACGCCACGCGCATTGCCGACGAGCTGGAAAAACGCGGCTGGATTGAGCGCCGCGAAAGCGATAACGATCGTCGCTGCCTGCATTTACAGCTTACCGAAAAGGGGCATCAGTTCCTGCGCGAAGTGTTACCCCCGCAGCACAACTGCCTGCATCAACTCTGGTCTTCTTTAAGCACCAGCGAAAAAGATCAGCTCGAGCACATCACCCGTAAGCTGCTTGGTCGCCTTGACCAAATGGAAGAGGATGGCGTGCTTGCGGAGTCTCTGCGCTAAGCGCGGAACCAACCGCTCAACAATTTTTCTGGATTGACAAGGAAAACGGACAGGCCAGCAGATCTTCTGCTGGCCTTTCTGATAAACAGGTCGGCTCAGCCGATGTGAAATAATAAGATCGTGGAGAATAACATGAGCGCAAATGCGGAGAGCCAAACCCCGCAGCAACCGGGCAGCAAAAAAGGGAAACGTAAAGGCGCCCTCCTGCTGCTGACCTTGCTCTTTATTATTGTTGCCGTGGCATACGGGATTTATTGGTTTTTGGTACTGCGTCACTTCGAAGAGACCGACGACGCGTACGTGGCAGGGAATCAGGTACAAATTATGGCGCAGGTGTCCGGCAGCGTGACGAAAGTCTGGGCCGACAACACCGACTACGTGCAAAAAGGCGATCCGCTGGTCACCCTCGACCAGACCGATGCCCAGCAGGCGTTTGAAAAAGCGCAAACCCAGCTGGCCGCCAGCGTACGTCAAACGCGCCAGCAGATGATCAACAGCAAGCAGCTGCAGGCCAGCATCGACGTGAAAAAAACCGCGCTTTCCCAGGCGCAGACCGACCTTAACCGTCGTATTCCGCTGGGGGCCGCCAACCTGATTGGCCGCGAAGAGCTGCAGCACGCGCGCGACACGGTTGCCAGCGCGCAGGCCGAACTGGACGTGGCGATTCAGCAATATAACGCCAATCAGGCGATCGTTCTGGGCACGAAGCTGGAACAGCAGCCTGCGGTACTGCAAGCGGCCACCGAAGTGCGTAACGCCTGGCTGGCCCTGCAGCGGACGAAAATCGTCAGCCCGATTAGCGGCTACGTTTCTCGTCGCTCCGTACAGCCCGGCGCGCAAATCAGCAGCACCACCCCGCTGATGGCCGTCGTACCGGCGACCAACCTGTGGATTGACGCCAACTTTAAAGAAACCCAGCTGGCGCACATGCGTATCGGTCAACCGGCCACCGTGATCAGCGATATTTACGGTGACGATGTGAAATACACCGGTAAAGTGGTCGGCCTCGATATGGGCACCGGTAGCGCCTTCTCGCTGCTGCCCGCGCAGAACGCCACCGGCAACTGGATCAAAGTGGTTCAGCGCCTGCCGGTACGTATCGAGCTGGATGAAAAACAGCTGGCAGAGCACCCGCTGCGCATCGGCCTTTCGACCCTGGTTGAGGTGAACACCACCGACCGCGGCGGCGAGATGCTGGCAAGCCAGGTGCGCAGCTCTCCGGTTTACGAAAGTAATGCCCGCGAAATCGGCCTTGAGCCGGTCAATAAGCTGATAAACGACATCATCCAGGCCAACGCCGGATAATTCGGGGTGAGCGTAATGCAACAGCAAAAACCGCTGGAAGGCGCGCAGCTGGTCATTATGACCATTGCGCTGTCGCTCGCGACCTTTATGCAGGTGCTGGACTCCACCATCGCCAACGTGGCCATCCCCACCATCGCCGGTAACCTTGGCTCATCGTTGAGCCAGGGGACCTGGGTTATCACCTCGTTTGGGGTGGCGAACGCTATCTCCATTCCGATTACCGGCTGGCTGGCAAAACGCGTAGGTGAAGTGAAGCTGTTCCTCTGGTCGACGGTGGCGTTCGCCATCGCCTCCTGGGCCTGCGGCATGTCAAACAGCCTGACGATGCTGATTTTCTTCCGCGTGATTCAGGGGATCGTCGCCGGTCCGCTGATCCCGCTGTCGCAAAGTCTGCTGCTCAGCAACTATCCGCCCGCCAAGCGCTCTATCGCCCTGGCGCTGTGGTCAATGACGGTGATCGTCGCGCCGATTTGCGGCCCCATCCTCGGCGGCTATATCAGCGACAACTACCACTGGGGTTGGATCTTCTTTATCAACGTGCCGATTGGCATCGCCGTGGTGGTCATGACGCTACAGACCCTGCGCAACCGCGAAACCCGCACCGAGCAGCGGCGGATTGACGGCGTTGGCCTGGCGCTGCTGATTATTGGTATCGGTAGCCTGCAGGTGATGCTCGACCGAGGTAAAGAGCTGGACTGGTTCGCCTCAAACGAGATCATCATCCTGACCATTGTCGCAGTGGTGGCGATAAGCTTCCTGATCGTCTGGGAGCTAACCGACGACAACCCGATAGTCGACCTGTCGCTCTTTAAGTCGCGAAACTTCACCATCGGCTGCCTGTGTATCAGCCTCGCCTATATGCTCTACTTCGGCGCTATCGTGCTGTTGCCGCAGCTACTGCAGGAGGTATACGGCTATACCGCCACCTGGGCCGGTCTGGCCTCGGCCCCGGTCGGGGTGATCCCGGTTATCCTGTCGCCGATTATCGGCCGCTTCGCGCATAAGCTGGATATGCGTCGGCTGGTCACCTTCAGCTTTATTATGTACGCGGTCTGTTTCTACTGGCGCGCGTGGACCTTCGAACCGGGTATGGACTTCGGCGCCTCGGCGTGGCCGCAGTTTATCCAGGGCTTCGCGGTGGCCTGCTTCTTTATGCCGCTGACGACCATCACGCTGTCCGGCCTGCCGCCGGAACGGCTGGCGGCGGCATCGAGCCTGTCGAACTTCACGCGTACCCTGGCGGGCTCCATCGGCACCTCGATTACCACCACCATGTGGACGAACCGCGAGGCGCTGCACCATGCTCAGCTTACCGAATCGGTGACGCCGTATAATCCCAACGCCCAGCAGATGTACGATCAGCTGCAGGGATTAGGGATGACGCAACAGCAGGCGTCCGGCTGGATAGCGCAGCAGATAACCAACCAGGGGCTGATTATCTCCGCCAACGAAATTTTCTGGTTCTCGGCGGCGATATTTATCCTTCTGCTCGGGCTGGTGTGGTTTGCCAGGCCGCCGTTTAGCGCCGGCGGCGGCGGCGGCGGCGCGCACTAAGGTTTGACCTGAAGGGATCTGCGGATCCCTTTTTTATTGCCCAAAACGCAGGTTGTCCGGTTTACGCTAGTTGATGTCCAGTTCGCTGGAGATACCTTTTCGCCTTGTCATGCACGATGAAGATCCGCTAAGAAGGAGAAAATCATGCTGACTCAACCCGGTGAAAAATACCGTCCCTATCCGCCGATTGCCCTGCCCGACCGCCGCTGGCCGGAGCAAAAAATAGCCCGCGCCCCCCGCTGGCTCTCCACCGACCTGCGCGACGGCAACCAGGCGCTGGCCGAGCCGATGGACAGCGCGCGCAAGCTGCAGTTCTGGGACTTGCTGCTGGAGTGCGGATTTAAAGAGATCGAGGTGGCGTTTCCCTCGGCTTCGCAAACCGATTTCAACTTTGTGCGTCAACTGATTGAAGAACGGCGTATCCCGCAGGATGTGACGATTCAGGTGCTGACCCAGGCGCGGGAAGATTTAATCCTCAGAACCTTCGAATCGCTGCGCGATGCCCACCGCGCCACCGTTCACCTCTATAACGCCACCGCTCCGCTGTTCCGCGAGCTGGTTTTTGGAATGAACAAAGCGCAGGTGGTCGAGCTGGCGACCCGCGCCACCCGGCTTATCCGCCAGCAGTGCGAACAGCAGCCGCAAACCCGCTGGCAATACGAGTATTCCCCGGAAACCTTCTGCTTCACCGAGCCGGAATTCGCGCTGGAGATTTGCGAAGCGGTGGCGGAAATCTGGCAGCCCTGCGCCGAACGGCCGATGATTATCAATCTGCCCGCGACGGTAGAAGTGAGCACGCCTAACGTTTATGCCGATCAAATTGAGTATTTTTGTCGTCACTTCTCGCGCCGCGCCGATGTGTGCATCAGCGTCCATCCGCATAACGACCGGGGAACCGGCGTCGCCAGCGCGGAGCTGGCGGTGATGGCCGGCGCCGACCGCGTCGAAGGCTGCCTGTTCGGCAACGGCGAACGCACCGGTAACGTCTGTCTGGTGACGCTGGCGATGAATCTCTACAGCCAGGGCGTCGATCCCCGGCTCAGCTTCTCCGAAATGAACCGGGTGGTCGAAATTGTCGAAAGCTGCAACCAGATCCCGGTTCATCCGCGCCACCCTTGGGCGGGAAGCCTCGCCTATACCGCCTTTTCCGGCTCGCATCAGGATGCGATCAAAAAAGGGTTCGATGCCCGCCGGCCCGGCGATCGCTGGGAAATGCCCTATCTGCCCATCGACCCGCAGGATATCGGCTGTAGCTACGAAGCGGTGATCCGCGTCAACAGCCAGTCCGGCAAAAGCGGCAGCGCGTGGCTGATTGAGCAGAATCATGGCCTGAAGCTGCCGCGCGCGCTGCAGCAGGATTTTAGCCTGCACGTTCAGCACGAAACCGATACGCATGGTAAAGAGATGACCCAGAACGCGCTGTGGCAGCTGTTTCGCGCCCGCTACGGACTTCTGCCCCAGCCGCCGCTTGCGCTGCTGGATTACCAAAGCGATAGCCAGCAGGACGGCCAGCTTTCTCTGCAGGCGACCCTGCGCATCGCCGGTGAAACGCGACGACTGCAGAGCCGCGGCAACGGCCTGCTGTCCGCCGCCGCCAGCGGGCTGAGCGGCCTGTTAAACCAACACATCGTGATTAAAGATTATCATGAACACACCCTCGGCGAACGTAGCGACAGCCGTTCAGTGGCCTATATTCGCTGCGTCTTCCCGAATGGCGACAGCCGCTGGGGGGTAGGAATTGATAGCGACGTGGCGCGCGCCTCGCTGCAGGCGTTGTGCAATGCGATGAGCGCAGGCCATTACGCCGGCGAGCGGAAGTAGTCGCTGGGGGCAACGCCTATCACCCGGCGAAACATGGCGCTAAAAGCGCTATGGCTGCCGTAGCCGAGATCCAGCGCCACCCGCAGTACCGAATGCCCCTGTGCCAGGCGAACCAGCGCTTCCATCAGCTTCGCCCGGCGCACCCACTCGCTCCAGGTGAGCGAGGTCTGCTGCTGAAAATGACGATTCAGCGTGCGCTCGCTCATGCTGCTCTCCTTCGCCGCCTCGGCGCTGCTCCAGGGTTCGCCGGGCGCTTCTCTTACCTTCTGGCATAAACGGCGCAGCGCTTCGCTTTGCGGCTCCGGCAGGCCAAACGGCAGCACTGCCATGCCGCGAATTTCATCGAGGATCAGTTCGTAAATGCGTTCATCGCGGCTGCCCGGCGCGTAGGATTCCGCCAGCGTCAGCGACGCGACGATCAGTTCACGCAGCAGCGGAGTCACCTGGACTATCTGGCAGGATGAGGGGAGATCGGCCCGGGCAAGGGGATCGATAAACAGGGTTCGCGCGGCCGCGACGCCGGTCACCCGTAGGGTATGCGGCGTACCGGCGGGCAGCCAGACGCCACGCCCCGGCGGCACAACCCAATAACCCTGTGCGGTTTCCACCCGCACCACGCCGCTGAGGATATGCAGCAGCTGGGCGCAATCGTGCTGATGCCAGGGTTCGCTATCGCCATGGGCGTAATCATGGGCAAAAGGCACCAGCGAACGGTGTTGAAAATTGAAGGTTAAAGTCGTCGACATCGCGGCGTCAGGGAGTAGCGGCCCGACGCGGTTCGCCGGGCCGTGGCAGAAGCACTAGATGTGCAGTTCTTGCAGTTTTTCTTTCGGCAGCGCCAGCTCATCGTTGCTGTTGACGCGGACATCGCGCTCAATAATATGGCGAGCGATTTCCTGAGCTTCCTCCAGCGAGTGCATGGTGTAGGTTCCGCACTGATAAACGTTCAGCTCCGGGATCTGATTCTGATCTTTCACCTTCAGCACGTCGGCCATCGCCGCTTTCCAGGCATCCGCGACGCGCTGCTCGTCCGGCGTACCGATCAGGCTCATATAGAACCCGGTGCGGCAGCCCATCGGAGAGATGTCGATAATTTCCACACCATTGCCGTTCAGGTGATCGCGCATGAAGCCGGCAAACAGGTGCTCAAGGGTGTGAATGCCTCTTTCCGGCATCACTTCCTGGTTTGGCACGCAGAATCGCAGATCGAAAACGGTGATTTCATCGCCGTGAGGCGTGTTCATTTTCTTCGCGACACGCACCGCAGGCGCTTCCATTCGGGTATGGTCGACTGTGAAACTATCTAACAACGGCATTCTTCACCTCCGATAGTGATTTTTTTTAAAATAAAATGAACTCTTTTTGAGGCCGCGAGTCTGAGTATATGAAAGACGCGCATTTATTATCATCATCATCCCTGAATCAGAGATGAAAGTTTGGCCACAGTGATGTGGCCGTTTTCTTTTTTACGGCTCGTAAAACTACGCGTGCCTCGCCAGTAGCGCTTCAAACGGCTCGCTATCCGCCGCCTCCACCTTCTTCTGACGCTGTACCGATGCTTCACGCTCGGCGACAAAATCCGCTTCGCTTAAAATTTCCAGCGGCTCTTCGCGCAGCATCGTCCGATACCGATCGGCCAGCTCTCTGCCGGTACCGCCAATCCCCTCTTCAAGCATAGAACGCAGAATGCGCGCCGAGAAGGTTAATTCCGGGTTATCGAAGCAGGCGACCAGCTCATCGCAGACCTGCTGATAGGCCTGGCATCCGTGGATGCTATCCAGCGTTTGCGCCACGCGGCGTAAATCGCGGAACAGATCTTTGCCGACCTGAGCCAGCGGGAACTGAGCGGTTTCGCAGCCAATACCCAGCGTCAGGCCCGGCTTACGGCCTTCCAGAATCACCCGATTCCAGTTGGTGCGCGTGCACAGCAGCTCGTCGCTGCTCATCTCCGGCGCATCGGCCAGCACGCACCAGACCATAAACAGATCGAGGAAACGCACCTGCTGCTCATCAACGCCAATCGGTGAGAACGGATTGATATCCAGGGAGCGAACTTCAATGTACTCAATACCGCCGCGCAGCAGCGCGTCGGAAGGCGTTTCGCCGCTGCGGGTCACGCGTTTCGGGCGAATCGGCGCGTACAGCTCGTTTTCGATCTGCAGCACGTTGCTGTTGATTTGCAGACGCTTACCGTCTTTCTCCAGCCCGATATTTTCATACTCTTCGGAAGGCGTTTTAATCGCCCGCTTCAATCCTGCCACATACTCGTAGAGATCGTTAAACGTAATTCCGAGATTACTTTGCGATTTATTGGTATAGCCCAGATCGCTCAGACGCAACGAGGTCGCATACGGCAGGTAGTACATGCCGTTGCCGGCTTTCTCAAACGGCAGCGCCGTCGGTTTGCCCTGCAGGAACGATGAGCAGATCGCCGGAGAGGCGCCGAACAGGTATGGAATCACCCAACCAAAACGGTAATAGTTGCGAATGGAGCGGAAATAGCCCGCGGAAATCGCCTCTTTACCGCTTTCAGCATCCTCAACGCCGCACTTAGCCTGCCAGAAAGCCATCGGCAGCGAGAAGTTATAGTGCACGCCGGAGATGGTTTGCATCAGCGCGCCGTAGCGATTTTTCAGCCCTTCGCGATACAGCGTTTTCAGGCGGCCGATATTAGAGGTACCGTACTGCGCCAGTTCAATATCCTGGCCGGGCGCGATATAGCAAGGCATGCTCAGCGGCCACATCCGCTCGTCGCCAATATGGCGTGCGGTATAGCGATGAACATCGCGCATGAGGGTGAGCATATGCTGGATATCGCCATCAACCGGCGTAATAAATTCCAGCAAAGCTTCGGCAAAATCGGTGGTAATCCATTTATGAGTCAGCGCTGAACCCAGTGCCTGCGGATGACCGGTAGTGGCCAGCGTGCCGTCAGCGTTGACGCGCAGCGTTTCGCGTTCAAGACCACGTTGAATACCCTGCAGCGCCTGCGGATTTTTTTCCAGCCAGGCCAGCGCCTGTGATACGTCCGGGATCAATTTGACCTCCCGCCTGTCGAAATCGTTTGAATTAGCATAATTGTAATGGTTGAACCGTCAGTCCAATTAGTGCCACCACGTCATGCCCTGAAGCGTTATCGCCGCAATGACGATATAGCGTAATGCTTTGCCAAGGCATAAAAAAAAGAGCACTGGTCCCCAGGAAATGCGCATCCATCCCGCCAGTAAACACAGCAAATCGCCTATAACAGGCGCCCAGCTTAATAATAGCGTGACCGCGCCGTAACGCCTCAGCCAGCCGGTCGCCTTCTCCTGCCAGCGCGATGTCTTGCGCAGCGGAAACAGGCGCCCCAGAATAACGTTAGTTACCCCTCCAAGGCTATTACCGATTATTGCTATTAAAACCAGTAACCACGGCTGACTCACTCCCGCCAGAAGCATGGCGATCAACACCACTTCCGAGTTACCGGGAAGCAGCGTAGCGCTTAAAAAGCTGCTGGCAAACAGCGATATCAGCGACAGCGCGTCGCTCACAACAATCGCACGTCCACGGCATCCATTCCGGCGCGCTTCGCCGCCTGCAGACCGAAGTCCGCATCTTCAAAGACCACGCATTTTTCCGCCGCAACGCCCATGCGCTCAGCGCAGAGTAAGAAAGTATCAGGAGCGGGTTTATGGTTGGCGACATGATCGGCGGCAACCACCGCCGAGAAGTAGTGACGCAGGCCCAGATGGGCCAGCAGCGCTTCAGCAACGGCGCTCTCGCTGCCGGTACCGACTGACATCGGACGACGACCGTGCCACTCTTTAACCACTTCAATCAGCGGCAGAGGACGGACGCTATCAAGCAGCATCGCTTTCACCGCGTCCGTCTTTTCCCGCGCCAGAAGGTGAGGATCTAAATCAGCCTGGTTTAATTCGATAATGGCCTGAGCAATCCGCCAGGTTGGAGAGCCGTTAAGCGCGACCATAGCCTGCATATCAAAACGCATACCGTAACGTCCGAGAACCTCGTTCCATGCCTTACGATGCGTCGGCTCGGTATCGAGGATCGTGCCATCCATATCAAAAATCAGTCCTGCATAACGTTCGTACATCGTCTTCTCACCAACCGGTTAAGGAGGTCTTACTGTAACGCAAAAGGTCAGGTTTGTCGCTGCCAGCGGCAGATGCGACAAGGGCGCTCGAAGGCGCCCTTGTCGATACAGATGCAATCTGATGCGTTTATTTGATTCTTAAATCGTTCTCCACCACGCGAACGCCCTGCACTTTTCGCGTCACTTCTACCGCACGTTTAGCGCTTTCGGCGGATGAGACAAAGCCGCTCAGCTGTACACGACCTTTAAAGGTCTGGACGCTAATTTCCGAAGACTTAATCTCTTTATCATTGAAGAGCGCGGTTTTGACTTTGGTGGTCACGACGGTATCGTCAATGTACCCACCAGTACTTTCCTTTGTGGACGAACCTGCGCAGCCCGCCAGCGATACGGCGACCAGAAGCGTCGCGCAAAACGCAGATATTGCTTTGAACCATTTCATGGATTTCTCTCCTTGCACTTATCTCACCCAAAATCAGATCGATATACAGGAATAAATTATAGTGGAAAGAGGGAGTTGCCAATGAAAAAAGTGCTGAAGAATAAGGTGAATGATTGCGCTTAAGGGGTTTTGAGGCAAGGAGAGTGGCTGGCGGAAACAACAGCGTGGCTGCTATCTCGGAGAAGATGGTGCATCCGGGAGGATGACTCACTGGGTTCGCCCTTCGGGCCGTTGCTGAAGCAACGTTATCCTCCCTGGCGCTGGCGATTATCTCGCAGACCATGGAACAACAGCGTAGCTGCTATCTCGGAGAAGATGGTGCATCCGGGAGGATTCGAACCTCCGACCGCTCGGTTCGTAGCCGAGTACTCTATCCAGCTGAGCTACGGATGCATCGGGAAACTTGCTTTACTGCCGATATTGATACCGCTGCTAAAGCCGTATCAAGTAAGGGATGGTGCATCCGGGAGGATGACTCACTCGGTTCGTCCTTCGGGCCGTTGCTGAAGCAACGTTATCCTCCCCGGCGCTGGCGATTATTTCGCAGACCGTGAAACAACAGCGTGACTGCTATCCTGGAGAAGATGGTGCATCCGGGAGGATTCGAACCTCCGACCGCTCGGTTCGTAGCCGAGTACT
>NZ_JBEAFH010000042.1:0-65845 GCF_040061575.1 Klebsiella sp. CB_Kp196 | reverse complement strand
TTCCCGGAGGCGGCGCTTGACGCGCCTTGTCCGGGCTACCGGACCGCAGAGGGCGCTGAACCCGTAGCCCGGCTAAGCGCAGCGCGAGCCGGGAGAACAGCGGAGGTGGCATTGCGCGCTGCTTCCCGGAGGCGGCGCTTGACGCGCCTTGTCCGGACTACCGGCCCGCAGACAGCGCTGAACCCGTAGCCCGGCTAAGCGCAGCGCGAGCCGGGGAAAAAAGCGGAGGTGGCATTGCGGGCTGCTTCCCGGAGGCGGCGCTTGACGCGCCTTGTCCGGGCTACAAAACCTTGACCGCGCCAGCCTGCTCCATGACCACCAAACGCAAATCCTGCGCAAAGCGCTGGTACTGCGCCTCATTAATCGGCTGCGGATAGCTCAACACGATCAGTTCATGATCGGCGATGCCCTGATGATAGGTCGGATGGCGATGCGCCCAGGGGTTCGCGCAAAAGCCCATGGTTTCATAAAAGCGCAGGCGCTTATGGGCAACTTCGCTGGTCAGCGGATCGATTTCCAGAACGGTCAGCGGCGCGCGCTGAAGTATTTCAGCTAACAGCCGCTTGCCGTAGCCGCGCGATCGCAAGGTATCGTCGATGGCCAGATGTTCAACGTAGCGATAGTCAGCAAACCGCCAGCAGCCGCTCAGGCCAATAAACTGGCCATCATCGAACCAGGCTTCCAGTTCATAATGCGGATTATCAAGCGCCTGCTGCTTAGCCTCGGCTTCACGCTGCTCGTGCCACGGAAAGGCCCTGCCGTACAGTGCGTCAAGCGGGGGAAAATGCGAGGAATCGGTAGAGGTCACTCTTTCTGAATTCAACATGAACCCTCCTGGCCACAAAAACTATCCGCCCTCACGCGGAGGGCGGATAAACGAGGAGAATAGCCTACTCGGCCGCCTCGGCTTTTTTCGCCAGCTTATCGAGCAGCTTCTGATGAATGCCGCCAAATCCACCGTTGCTCATCACCAGAATGTGGTCGCCAGGATGGGCGGTTTTAACAATCATATCCACCAGCGCATCGACATCGGCGCTCCAGTGCGCAGGCTGTACGCAAGCGTCAGCCACTTCAGCAACCTGCCACGGAATATGCTGCGGCTGCAGCAGGAAGACCTCGTCCGCGCGACCGAGAGACGGCGCCAGGTCGTCTTTGCAAATGCCCATTTTCATGGTGTTAGAACGGGGTTCAAGCACGGCAAGAATACGCGCGGTACCGCCAACTTTGCCGCGTAGCGCCTGCAGGGTCGCCAGAATCGCCGTCGGGTGGTGGGCGAAATCATCGTATACGGTCACGCCGTTGGCTTCGCCGCGCAGCTCCAGACGGCGGCGGGCGTTGATAAAGCTGCCCAGCGCGTTGGCCGCATCGGCAGGCAGCACGCCGACATGCCGGGCGGCGGCGATGGCCATCAGGCCGTTATGCATATTATGCTCGCCGACCAGCGCCCACTTCACTTCGCCGACTTTCTCGCCGTCCAGCCACACTTCCCAGGAGGAAGCATCGGTGGTGAGCTTTTTCGCCTGCCAGTGCCCCTGTTCGCCAACCAGCTCCTGCTCGCTCCAGCAGCCCATCGCCATCGTCTGCTTCAGATTGATGTCGTTCTCCGGCAGGATAATCTTGCCTTTGCCCGGCACAATACGCACCAGATGATGAAATTGCTTCTGGATAGCTTTTAGATCGTCAAAGATGTCCGCGTGGTCGAATTCAAGGTTATTGAGAATCAACGTGCGCGGGCAGTAATGAACAAATTTGGAACGTTTATCGAAGAAAGCGCAGTCGTATTCATCGGCTTCAATCACGAAGAACGGGCTGTCGCCGAGGCGCGCGGAAACATCGAAGTTGCCCGGAACGCCGCCGATAACAAAGCCCGGCTTGTAGCCGCAGGCTTCGAGGATCCAGGTCGCCATGCCGGCAGTGGTGGTTTTTCCGTGCGTTCCGGCAACCGCCAGCACCCAGCGATCGCGCAGCACGAAATCGTGCAGCCACTGGGGACCGGACATGTAAGGGATATTATTTTCCAGCACCGCTTCCACGCACGGGTTTCCGCGCGTCATTGCGTTACCGATGATCACCAGGTCAGGCTGCGGATCCAGCTGGCTGGCATCATATCCTTGAATTAACTCAATTCCCTGGTTTTCCAGCAGGGTACTCATTGGCGGATAGACGTTCGCATCCGACCCCGTTACCTCATGACCGAGGGAACGTGCCAGCATCGCCAGCCCCCCCATAAACGTGCCACAGATTCCTAAAATATGAATGCGCATTCGTCATTTCCTTCTCTTATCTGAAGCACAGTTTACCGGGATGTTGGGGGGGAAAGAAATGCATTTCAGGCGAATCCGTATTTTGCTGGCGCGATTCACCAGTGCGAACTTTTTTTATTCTTTGTTAAGATTGTTATGTTCGTTTTACTTCACATAAACATGCAGGGAACGGGTTATGAAAACGTTAGGTGAATTTATTGTCGAAAAGCAGCACGAGTTCTCTCACGCAACCGGCGAGCTTACTGCTTTGTTGTCGGCGATAAAGTTAGGCGCCAAGATCATCCACCGCGATATCAACAAGGCCGGCCTGGTCGATATCCTGGGTGCCAGCGGTGCTGAAAACGTTCAGGGCGAGGTTCAGCAAAAACTCGACCTGTTTGCCAATGAAAAGTTGAAAGCCGCACTGCGAGCACGCGATATTGTTGCCGGGATCGCCTCTGAAGAAGAAGATGAGATCGTCGTCTTTGAAGGATGCGAACACGCCAAATACGTGGTGCTGATGGACCCGCTGGATGGATCTTCTAACATCGACGTTAACGTCTCTGTTGGCACGATCTTCTCTATTTACCGCCGCGTCACGCCGGTGGGCACCCCCGTTACCGAAGAAGATTTCCTGCAACCGGGCAACCGACAGGTCGCCGCGGGCTATGTGGTGTATGGCTCCTCGACGATGCTGGTTTACACCACCGGCTGCGGCGTCCACGCCTTTACCTATGACCCCTCCCTTGGCGTCTTCTGCCTGTGCCAGGAGCGCATGCGCTTCCCGGAAAAAGGCAACACCTACTCGATTAACGAAGGTAACTACATTAAGTTCCCGATGGGCGTGAAGAAGTACATTAAGCACTGCCAGGAAGAAGATAAAGAGACCCAGCGCCCGTATACCTCACGCTACATCGGCTCTCTGGTGGCGGATTTCCACCGCAACCTGCTTAAAGGCGGCATCTATCTCTATCCGAGCACCGCCAGCCACCCGGACGGTAAACTGCGCCTGCTGTACGAATGCAACCCGATGGCGTTCCTTGCGGAACAGGCGGGCGGTAAGGCCAGCGATGGTAAAGAGCGTATTCTGGATATCATCCCGGAAAGCCTGCATCAGCGCCGTTCTTTCTTCGTCGGCAACAACCATATGGTTGAAGACGTCGAAAACTTTATTAAAGAGTTCCCGGACGCGTAACCCGCCTCTTCCCCTCCCGCCTTACGGGAGGGGAAATCCTTCCGTCAGTGCCCCACCCTTGTCACCGGCGAACTCTGCCGATTCTCCCACAGCACCGTCAGGCCGCGCTGCAGCGCGATAAAGATGAACAGCAGGATACCGATAGCGATCTTGGTCCACCATGAACTCAGCGTACCGTCGAAGTTGATGTAGGTTTGAATCAGCCCCTGAATGGCGACGCCAAACAGCGTGCCGAGAACCGTCCCCACCCCACCGCTCAACAGCGTACCGCCGATAACCACCGATGCAATCGCGTCCAGTTCAACGCCAACGCCCGCCAGCGCATAGCCCGCCTGGGTATAGATGGAGAAAACGATCCCCGCCAGCGTCGCCAGCCCGGTAGAGAGCATATAAATGCGGATCGTCGTGCTCCGCGTGGAAATCCCCATCAGGTTCGCCGACGTCGCGTTGCCGCCGATGGCATAAACCTGATTGCCGAAGCGGGTGCGGTGGGCCATAAAAATTCCGCCGATCACCACCAGCAGCATCAGCAGCCCCATCGCGCTCAGACGCCCGCCGCCGGGGATGGTCCATGCCAGTCCTGATAGCGCGTCATACACCGGATGATTAATGGGAATCGACTCTTCCGAGACCAGGTAGCTGACGCCGCGCAGAAAAAACATCCCGGCGAGGGTGATGATAAACGCCGGGATCTTCAGCGCATCAATAAGCAGGCCCATAAACGCGCCAAAGGCGCAGCCCATCACCAGCACCAGCGGAAACGCCACCAGCGGCGAAATCCCCCAGAAACCGATCGCTTTAGCGAGAAATACGCCGGTAAAGGCGATCACCGACCCCACCGACAGATCGATCCCGCCGGAGAGGATCACGAAGGTCATGCCGACGGCGATGATCCCAAGAAAGGCATTGTCGGTCAGGATATTGCAGATCACCCGCGTCGAGGCAAAGCCGGGAAACTGGGTCAGGCAGTAAAGGTATCCCAGTACGAAGACCGCGAGGGTAATCATTAACGGTAAATTACGTTTTATCATGGCCGCGCATCCCCTTCAGTATGCTGATAAAGCGCGGCGACTGGACGATCAGTACGCACAGCACCACCACCGCTTTGACTACCTGATTAAGCTCCGGCGGGAATCCTGACAGCAGGATCCCGGTATTCATCCCCTGGATAATCAGCGCCCCGACGACCGAGAGCAGCAGGTTAAAGCGCCCACCCATCAGCGAGCCGCCGCCGATAACCACCGCCAGGATGGCGTCCAGCTCCAGCCATAGCCCGGCATTATTGGCATCCGCGCCGCGAATATCCGCCGCAACGATAATGCCGGCAATCGCCGCGCAAACGCCGCTCAGCACGTAGGCCAACATCACGACGATGCGGGTATTTACCCCGGCGTTTTTTGCCGCGCGAATGTTAATCCCCACCGCTTCGATAAACATCCCCAGCGCGGTTTTGCGGGTAAACAGCCAGAACAGCACCAACGTCACGATGGCGATAATCACCGGGGTCGGGAACAGCAGTAGCGATCCGCTGCCGAGCCACGCCAGATGCGGAGAGTCAAAGGTCACGATCTGCCCGGAGGTGATCAGCTGCGCCACGCCGCGTCCGGCGACCATCAGGATCAGCGTGGCGACGAACGGCTGGATCTTCAGCACCGCCACCAGAATGCCGTTCCACAGCCCGGCCAGCGCGCCGGCCCCCAGCGATGCGAGCAGCACAACCGTCAGGCTGTGCCCCGCCACGGTCATTGACGCCGCCGTTGCGCCGGCAATCGCCATCACCGCCCCGACGGAGAGGTCAATCCCGCCGGTGGCGATAACCAGCGTCATGCCAATCGCCAGCAGCGCCACCGGTGCGGCGCGGTTCAAAATATCTATCGGGCTGCCGAACAGTCGCCCGTCCTGGAGCACGATCTGGTAGAAATGCGGGGCGACCAGGCTGTCAACGACCAGCACCAGCAGCAGCGCAATAATTTGCGGCATCCCTTTTGGCCAGTTAAAGCGCCGTTTCGGCTGGCCGGTTTTCGGAACAGATTGAGGCATCATCGGTTACTCCTTATGCCACAATAGCGTTCATGATCGCCGGCACGGAGAGCTCGCTCAGAGCCAGCTCCGCCACCTGCTGGCGATCGCGCATGATAATCACCCGATCGGCGTAACCCACCAGCTCTTCCAGCTCTGAAGAAATGACCAGCAGCGCCAGACCATCGGCGCACAGGGTTTCAATCAGGCGGATGATTTCGGCGTGGGCGCCAACGTCAATACCGCGAGTCGGTTCATCAAGGATCAAGAACTGCGGCTTCGTCAGCAGCCATCGGGAGAGCAGCACCTTCTGCTGATTACCGCCGGAGAGAAATTCGATCGGCTGTTCAGCGCTGGGGGTACGAATACCGAGCTGACGAATGAAACGTTCTGCAATCTCATTTTGTTCGCGGCGACTAATCGGCCGCAGCCAGCCGCGCTGCGCCTGTAGCGCGAGAACGATATTTTCCCGCACCGAGGCGGCGGCGATAATGCCGTCGGTTTTACGGTCTTCCGGACAGAAGCCGATCCCGAGGCAGGATGCCTGATGCGGCGAGCGCAGGGTTTGCGGCTTGCCTTTGATCCACGCTTTGCCGCTGTCGGCGGGTTTAATGCCAAAGATCACCTCCGCCGTTTCCGTACGTCCCGAGCCTAACAGCCCCGCCAGGCCGACGATTTCACCGGGACGGACCTGCAGACTAAACGGTGCGATGGTGCCTTTTTTGCCAAAATCTTCGAAGGCGGCCACCGGCTTATCGCTCAGCAGGGTGCGGCCCGCGCGCTGCAGGGCGTTATGCTCCAGCTCACGGCCCAGCATCATCTTCACCAGTTCAATTTGCGGCAGCTCGCGGGTTTCCCGGCAGCCGACAAAACCGCCGTTACGCAGCACGGTGATGCGATCGCTGACGGCATACACCTGGTCGAGGAAGTGGGTGACGAAAATCAGGCTGACCCCGCTATCGCGCAGCTGGCGCATCAGGGTAAAGAGCATCTCCACCTCTTGGGTATCCAGGCTGGCGGTCGGTTCATCAAGAATTAACACTTTTGCTGACAGGTCGATCGCCCGGCAGATCGCGACAATCTGCTGCATCGCCACCGAAAAGCGGTTCAGCGGTTCACGGACATCAAGAGAAAAACCGTAGGACGCCATCAGCGCGGTGGCGCGCTTTTCCATCTCTTTACGCCGCAGCAGGCCAAAGCGTCTGGGCTCGCGGCCGATAAACAGATTGTCCGCCACCGACATATTAGGCAGCAGGTTCACTTCCTGATAGACGGTGCCGATCCCCAGCTGCTGGGCGTGAGCGGTATTTTTCGGCGCGATCTCCCGCCCTTCCAGCCAGATGGCCCCGCGATCGGCATGATAGACGCCGGTCAGCGCTTTGATCAGGGTGGATTTACCCGCGCCGTTTTCGCCTAACAGAGCCATGATTTCGCCCCGGCGCAGGCTAAAATTAACGTTATCCAGCGCCTTCACGCCGGGGAAAAATTTGCTAAGCCCTTCAGTACGAAGGATTTCCTGATGTAATTCGCCGTTCATGCTCTCCCCCCTCACCTTTGCCCTCTCCCCGATGGGAGGAGAGGGAAATCAGCCGCGCTTTAGCGACCGGGGACATCCCGGAGGCGGCGGTGAACCTGTGATTCGGCTACTCAGTAGCCCATATTTTTCTTCTTCTCTAACTCTTCTTTCGCCGTATCCGGCAGGTAGAGGGTCGATTTGGTGATGGTGACTTTTTCAGGCAGGGTGCCGTCTTTTTTGTATTTCTCCAGCGCATCGAACGCCGGACCGGCCATATTCGGCGTCAGTTCGACGCTGGCATTGGCCTCGCCGGCCATCATCGCTTTATAGATATCCGGCACGCCGTCGATAGAGCCGGTGAGGATATCTTTGCCCGGCTTCAGCCCGGCCTCTTTAATCGCCTGAATGGCGCCAATCACCATGTCGTCGTTATGGGCGTAAACCATGCAGATGTTCTTGCCGTTGTTTTCCGCTTTGATAAAGCTCTCCATGACTTCTTTGCCCTTGCTGCGGGTAAAATCGCCGGACTGGGAGCGGATAATTTTGATATTGGAGGCTTTAGAAATGGCTTCAGCGAAGCCTTTCTTGCGGTCAATCGCCACGCTGGCCCCTACGGTGCCCTGCAGTTCAACAACGTTACACGGCTTACCGTCGACGGTTTTGACCAGCCACTCGCCGATCAGCTGGCCTTCCAGCACGTTGTTCGCGGTAACGGTGGTCATGTAGAGATCTTTGTCTTTAACATCAATTGAGCGGTCGAGCAGGAATACCGGGATTTTGGCCTCTTTCGCTTCTTTAAGTACCGGCTCCCAGCCGGTCGCCACGACCGGCGCGATGAAGATGGCATCGACGCCCTGAGCGATAAAGGAGCGTACGGCTTTAATCTGGTTTTCCTGTTTTTGTTGCGCGTCGGCAATCTTCAGAGTGATGCCGCGCTTCGCGGCCTCCTCTTTCGCGACGTTAGTTTCGGCCGCGCGCCAGCCGGATTCAGAACCGACCTGCGAAAAACCTACGGTAAGAGGGGCAGCCATGACCATAGACGACATAGCTGCGGAAACTGCTGTGACAAGAAGTAAGCGCTTCCACATAAGAGGATCCTCGTAGGGTTATTGTTGGTTAAAGCCTCACCTGCGGACAAACTATAGACAATCGGAGATGTAACTGAATGCGTTACATCACACTTCAAAAAAGTTAATTAGATGTTAATCAGCGGCCATCTCACCAGCGGAGAGCCGGTGAGGCTTCGCGAGCCGCGCGAGCTTCGCCGTTTATGACGAAATTTTGCACACTTTGAGATATCAAGCATATGCAATGAAAACGGTTACATAATTTTATTCAGTATGCGGCTATGTTTATGGATTTTCAGGCTGTCTTACGCTGAAAAATTCAGACTCCACCCACCCGTTCTGGGGAAAAAGAAGCGAAGACATTCGATGTGAGTTGGCTATAATACCGGGCACTTGTTTGCCATACATTTTAAAGGAAACAGACATGAGCTTACTCAACGTACCTGCGGGCAAAGATCTGCCGGAAGACATCTACGTCGTGATCGAGATCCCGGCGAACGCAGATCCTATCAAATACGAAGTCGACAAAGAGAGCGGTGCACTGTTCGTTGACCGTTTCATGTCCACGGCGATGTTCTATCCGTGCAACTACGGCTACATCAACCACACCCTGTCCCTGGACGGCGACCCGGTTGACGTTCTGGTCCCGACGCCGTACCCGCTGGAGCCAGGTTCAGTCATCCGCTGCCGTCCGGTTGGCGTGCTGAAAATGACCGACGAATCCGGTGAAGATGCGAAACTGGTTGCGGTACCGCACACCAAGCTGAGCAAAGAGTACGATCACATTAAAGATGTGAACGACCTGCCGGAACTGCTGAAAGCGCAGATCACCCACTTCTTCGAGCACTATAAAGACCTCGAAGCGGGCAAATGGGTTAAGGTTGACGGCTGGGACAACGCTGAAGCGGCGAAAGCTGAAATCGTGGCTTCCTTCGAGCGCGCTAAGAAGTAATTCAGCCGCACTCAGGTTCGCAAAAACACCGCCTCCGGGCGGTGTTTTTTTGGCCGTTGATCCATGCCCGAGCGGCGGCTGACGCCTTAGCCGGCGACAGCACCTAACGCCACAAAAAACAACGCCACCCGAAGGTGGCGTTATCGTTATCAATACTGGTCTTTATCCAACCAGTTGCCGCTTTCTATCAGCGTGAAGCCCTCAACGGGGCGCTGATAGACATACATCCAGGCGCTACCGTAGGGCGTCTGGATCAGGTGACGAGCGTACTCGCCGCCTTTGGTACGCAGCGCATCCAATTCAGCCAGCGTCGATGCGTCAATACGATAGACCTCACCATGTACCGTGCCATCGCCGGGCACCGCGCCTGGATAGTGGCCCAGGCTGTACAGTTGATAATCATTGACACTATGATCGCCCAGCCACTGAGCGTTGGTCATCCAGTGGCTGTTGCCTTGTTTGCGTCGTAAACTGCCGTAAACAAATATTCGCATTGCTAAAACTCAAACTGATAGAGCAAATCGAGAGCCTGGTCTACGCCAGACACAGCTTCCATATATAGCTTAGGCATCAGGCGATAGCGTAACGTCAACGTCGCCAGGGAGTCAAAGATCCCTACCCCATATTTTACCTGCAGACCCGGCAGTACATAGCCGCTGACCACCACCTGGGAGGAGTCGCCCACTCCCTCGGTATCCAGCGCCAGATTGCTTACGCCAAACGTCTCGCCGATTTTACCCACAACCTGACCACTTTGTGCAACCCCCATACCAATAAGCATTGAAGTCATGGCTGCGCTATCGCTCTGTCCGCTGCCTAAACCCTGCCCGCGTAGCAGGTAAGAGAGCGCTTCCTGCTGCGACATCGCCGGATCGGAGAAAATCTCCGCTTTCGGCTGATCGGCCGAGCCGGTCACGCGAACGCCGGCGATAACGTCGTCCTCGGTGGCGTCCGGATTACGAATGGCTTCGATATTCAGCAGCGGCTGATCCGGCGGACCAGAGAACAGCAGCTCGCCTTTACGCACGATCAGATCCTGGCCGTAGGCATGGAAACGCCCTTCCGGGATGTTGATCTGCCCGTTGAGCCCCAGCCCCTGTTTGTCCTGCGCCACTTTCAAATCGCCGGTCAGACGCGCTTTCAGACCAAAGGCGTCGAGACGAACGTTGTTGCCCACGTGAATCGTCAGATTGCTGTTGATAGGGATACCGGCGCTCTGCTGCTTAATCGGCTGCAGATTTTTATCCAGCATCACTTCGTCAGATGAGACCCCAACGGCGCTTTCCGGCACTTCGTTGACGACGATACGCGCCCAGGGTACGTCAACGCTGCCATCCAGGTTAAACAGGCTTGGCGTGGCGGTAAAGACCACGTCCGGCGACACATCCAGGCGCACCATCGGCGGCACGGTTATCCGCACCCGGCTGCCCTTCGCCGCAATCTGCGCGCGCCAGTTGTCAATCTGCGTCCAGTCGGCGTTGCCGCTGAGCGCAATCTGTCCCTGGCGAGTGTTCACCGTCCCCTGCAGGGTCGAACGGGTACCGGTAAAATTCATCGCCAGCTGGCTCGGCTGCATATCAAACGGCATAAAGTTACCGTCAATATCCACGCCGTTCAGCTGCATCTGACCGAAAAGCTGCGGGCTCTGGACGTTACCGCCCAGCGTCAGACGCGCGTTCAGTCTCCCTTCCGCCTTTTCACCGCGCGAGAAGATAGGGTTGATCATCGCCAGCGAGAAGTTGCTGATATTGACGTTACCGCCCAGATTGCGTCGGCCCTGGGGATCGGTGACCTGCACCTGTCCGTCCAGCTGGCCATTGTTGGTCAGGCGAATCAGCCAGCCCAGCTGGGCGCGGTTATTGTGCAGATCGGCCGTGAGGTTCAGGGTATCGAAAGCCACCGGCAGCGGCGCGTCGTTGACCGTCTGCGTCACCTTCACGTTACGCCCGCTCAGGGTGACCTTACCCTGCGGCAGCCCCTCTTTGGTGGTGTCCCAGCTCACATCGGCATTACCGCTAAACACGCCGCTGGCCTGGGTCGCTTCCGGCATAAAGGGCTTGAGCATCGCGAGATCGAAACGGTTGAGGTTCACCACCGCGCGCCCGCTCGCGCCGGCGTCGATGGTCTGCGGTACGCACAGCTCGGCGTTCGGGTTAGTCCAGCAGTGCGGGCCGATGCTGATTTTCTGCTCAAGGTTGCGGTAATCCAGCGCGATATCACGCGTCAGCGCCACCGGCCCCACCGGGGTCTGGAAACGGGTATTGCTCAGCGTGCCTTTCCAGCGCTCCGCTTTGCGGTCAAAGCTCCCCGCCAGCGAGAGCTGCCCGGAGACCGGATCGCCCTGCACCCGCAGCTGCAGGTCGTGCTGCTTCTCATTGCCCTTCGCATTGAGCTGCACCAGGCTGATATTCACGCCCGGCTGGCTAATACGGTCAACGCGTACGTCAAGGTTACCGCCAATCTGGTCGGTGGATTTCACATCGCCCTTCACGTTCACCTGAGCCACCGACAGATCCTGCCAGCGCAGCGCCCGGGCGGTGATATCCGCCAGCAGCTGCGGCGCGTCGACGGTGCCGCGAACCTTCACCAGCCCTTTCGCCGTCCCGCCCAGGCCCGGCAGGGCGTTATCGAGATGCGGCGCGTCAATGGTGGCGTCGAGGTTAAGGTCTTTGACCCCCAGCTCGCCTTTCACGTCGGCGCTGTTAGGGCCTAAAGCCAGATGCAGGCCGGGGATTTTCCACTGCATATAGCTGTTGCCCTGCAGCGATCCGCTTACATCGACTTTGTTTTGCTTCACGTTACCGGTAATTTTCAGCTCCGGCACCGACATCTGCCAGCTGCCGCCGTACAGGCTACCCTGGGTCTTAATCAAACCGTTGAGCTTCGACGGCCAGTCCGGGACCTCTTTAGCGGTGTTGATACCGTCAAGCGTCAGTTCGCCGCGCCAGCTGATCGCCTGCTGCCAGTCGAGCAGCGCCTTCAGTTCGGTTTTCCCTTCGAGGGCGGCGACGGTGAGCTTATCGAGATTCACCTGCTGCTCGTTGCCCTTCGCGTTCAGGTTAATCTTCGCTGGCGGCAGCGACTGCCCTTTCACCGCGGTGCTAAAGGCCAGGGTGTAGTCGGTCATCTTGCCGTTAAATTTCAGCAGAAGATCGTCAGCCTGATACGCTTTCTCGCCGGTAAACGGCCAGTAGAGCTGCTTGCTTTTTATCTCCATATCCAGCGGCAGGCCGGCCTCCGCCAACTGCGTTTCGGCGCGCAGCGTCATCGCGACTGGCCCATTCAGATCCACGCCGACCGTGAGCTTTTTACGCACTTCGCCGCCCACTTTTAGCTGCACTTTCTCGCCCTTCAGGGGATCAATATTCAGCGTACCGTTGAGGGTGATATCGACCGGCCAGTTATCCTGCAACTGCGCGTTACCGGAAGCCGTGACTTTCCCCTGGTCGGAGTCCACGTCCAGCGCGTCCAGCTTCATCTGCCCATCGATGCTGCTGACTTTAAGCAGCAGATTGTAGATGGTTATATCGGTATCGCCGGTGAGACGCAGCTGCTCGCCGCGGAACGCCTGAATATTAAGATTCAACGGCAGATGGACGTCAGTCATTTCCGGCAGCACCGGTTTCGAGAACAGCTCTTTCATCGTCTCGCCGAGCGGCTTTTCTTCCGGCCGCGGGTTGTCAATTTTCGGCTCGACAACCTGCTCCTGAGCCACCTTCGCCACCTTTGGCAGCGCGATGAGCAACCCCTGCAGCGAGGTCGGCGTCAGGGTGAGGTTTTTCTCCTGCCAGTTAAGCCCCGTGGAAAAGTCGCGCACCGAGACGGCGGTATCGTCAATTTTTACGTTGACGTTATGCAGCGCCACCCGGCTCAGGGTAACGGGATAAGGCGTGGAGAGATTCAGCGGCCCGCTCTCTTCTTCTTCAACCGGCGCCGCTGGCGGCATCTTGCTGGTATCGATCGCCACATAGATATCGCGCAGAGAGATATCGTTGACGCACAGGCTGCTGTCCCACAGGCAGCGTAGCTTAACGCCCAGATGGAACTGGCCGGCGGTGACCGCCACGCCCGGCTGCTCAAAGCGCACGTTCTCCAGCGTCAGATCGCGCCAGCCGCCGGTGGCTTTACCGATTTCCAGCCCCGGGACCCAGCGATCGGCGGCTTTGATAACCAGATGCAGACCGGTCGTCGTCCCCACCAGGAATCCTACCGTCCCCAGCAGCAGCAGCAGAAAAATCAGTACGCCGAGGCTTATCTTCTTCCATAAACTCATAATTCAGGCCCCAGACCGATGTAAAACTGTAAACCGTGCTCTTCTTTGTCGCCGATCGGTCTGGCGATATCCAGCTTGATTGGCCCGACCGGAGACTGCCAGCGCACGCCGAGGCCGGCGCCGGTTTTAAAGTTGCTTTCGCGGATATCGCTTACCGCTTCGCCGCTATCGACGAACACCGCGCCCCACCACTTGCCGCTCACGTTGTACTGATACTCCAGCGAGCCGGTAGCCAGCTTCGAGGCCCCCATCAGTTTGCCGTCGTCATCTTTTGGCGAGATAGATTTGTATTTATAACCGCGAATGCTGCGGTCGCCGCCGGCGAAGAAACGCAGATCCGGCGGGACTTTGCTGAAGTTATCCGCCTCAATCCAGCCGAGGTTGCCGCGCACCACGAAGCGGTGGCGGTCATAAAGAGTGCGGATCCAGACGTCCTGCGCCTGCATCACAATAAAGTTAATATCCGAGCCCCACATGGTGTTGGAGTAGTCCACCGAATAGCGCTGCGAATCGCCCCAGGTCGGCATCAGGCCGCCGCGCGAACGGGTACGGTTCACCGACACGCCGGGATAGATCAGCATGGTGGTGTTGGTGACGTTGGCCTGGGTAAAGTGGTCAAGACTCCAGCGCAGGTTCAGCGCGCGCTGCCAGCCGCTCGACATCTCCCAGTAGCGCGAAACGGCCAGGGTGGTGGAGTCAGATTTGGTATCGTTGAGATCCGTACGTTTAAAGCCGCCCTGCATCAGGTAGTACTGCTCCAGGGGGCTTTTTAACAGCGGTACCTTGTAGCTGAAATCAAGCTGCTGTTCAGGGGCGGAAAGGCTGAGGCTGGAAGTGAGGCTGTGGCCGTAGGAGTTCATCCACGGCTTTCTCCAGGTGCCTTTGACGCGCGGCCCGACGTCGGTTGAGTAGCCAACCCCGGTTTCCACGGTGTTCTCTTTACGCGGAGAGACCACGCCCTGCAAAGGCAGCACTTTCGTCTGACGGGACTTGTCAAACTGCGGCGCCACCACGACGGAGCTAAACCAGCCGGTTGCCGCCAGGCGGCGGTTAAGTTCGGCTAAATCCTGCGAGGTGTAGTAGTCGCCCTGCTTAAACGGCACCAGGTTTTGCAGATATTCGTCGCGAATTTGCGAGCCTTCAAAAGTGACCGGGCCAAAGCGGTAGCGCTCGCCGCTGTTGTAGTCGATATCCCAGAAGGCCTGATGCCGGTCGAGGGAAACGCCAAGCTGGCTTTTATTAAACTCGCTGTCAAAGTAGCCCTTACGCAGCGCAACCCGGGTCAGAGAGCTTTTAAAACTGTCATAATCACCGTGATTGAGGACCGTGCCGATCGCCGGGCGCGTGTTTAGCAAATCCAGATAGTCGCGATCGGTTCGGGCGCCGCCGCGTAAAATCACGTCAGTGCCGCCAATGCGCACCGGTTCGCCGGGCGTGACTTTGGCGATCAGCACCTGACGCCCCCTCGCCGGCGGCGGACGTAAATCAAAATCAATCGTGGGCTCGTAGTAGCCCAGCGCTTTCAGTCCTTCGCGGATAGCATCATCAACGCGCGCGCGAAAGCGCCGGTCCGGCGTGACTTCATCGCTCTGGATCGTAGATAGTTGGGCGCGGACGTTTTTTTCCAGTTCCCCGGATAGTCCCTCAACCTGCAAACGCACGCTCGCTGCGCTGGCGACCCCGCTGACCAGCAAAACGCTGGCGATACATAACTGGCGGATTTGTAGCACTTTTTCTCCTGAATATCCTTGTTTCCCCCCGAAGGAAACGAAAGTGCCGCTCCACGGCTTAACAAAACCCTAACAACTAAGGGTTGAAAAATAGACGTTATCCCAAATAATTCTTATGTTTAAATCTAGACGTATTAAGCGCGTTTATTGTGTTCAAAGACACGCTTGGTTACAACCTTAACCACATTTTCTGTTTTGAGAGGCCCACCGTGAGTCTATTTGATAAAACGCATCTTGTCGCCCAAGCGGACGCGCTGCCGGGACGCAACACGCCGATGCCGGTGGCTACGCTCCACGCCGTCAATGGTCACTCGATGACCAACGTTCCCGCAGGAATGGAAGTCGCCCTGTTCGCCATGGGCTGCTTCTGGGGCGTTGAACGCCTGTTCTGGCAGCTGCCCGGCGTTTATAGCACCGCCGCTGGCTATACCGGCGGCTATACGCCCAACCCGACCTACCGCGAAGTCTGCAGCGGCGAGACTGGCCATGCTGAAGCCGTGCGCGTGGTCTACGATCCGCAGGTTATCAGCTATGAGCAGCTGCTCCAGGTATTCTGGGAAAATCACGACCCGGCGCAGGGCATGCAGCAGGGTAACGACCGCGGAACGCAGTATCGCTCCGCGATTTATCCGCTAACGCCTGAGCAGAGCGAGGCGGCGAAGGCCAGCCTGGCGCGTTTCCAGGCGGCAATGAATGAAGCCAACGACCCGCGCACTATCACCACCGAGATCGCGACGGCGAAGCCGTTCTACTATGCGGAAGACGATCATCAGCAGTATCTGCATAAAAATCCGTACGGATACTGCGGCATTGGCGGAATTGGGGTTTGTTTGCCGCCGCAGGCCTGATGCGGCTGCACCGTAGGGCAGGCCGCCGGATTGAATAATTTACGCTCTGGCGGCTTTACAGTACCTTACGCTATACTACGCCGTGCTATCGCCGGTCCAGAGCCTTCGGACCGGCTTTTTGTGAATTCCACTTAGCGTTATCCACTTCCCTTCCGAGGATCTGATCTCAACGGTCAGATAAGATATGTTAAACAGTATTTTAGTAATACTTTGTCTGATAGCCGTCAGTGCGTTCTTTTCGATATCGGAAATCTCGCTGGCCGCATCACGTAAAATCAAACTCAAGCTGCTGGCCGATGACGGCAACATCAACGCTCAACGCGTGCTGAAGATGCAGGAAAACCCCGGGATGTTCTTTACCGTGGTGCAAATCGGCCTCAACGCGGTAGCGATTCTCGGCGGTATCGTCGGCGATGCGGCATTTTCGCCGGCGTTTAATAGCCTCTTTAGCCGCTATATGTCCCCGGAGCTCTCCGAGCAGCTGAGCTTTATTATCTCCTTTACCCTGGTCACCAGCCTGTTCATTCTGTTTGCTGACCTGACTCCGAAACGCATCGGTATGATCGCGCCTGAAGCCGTCGCTTTACGCATCATCAACCCGATGCGCTTCTGCCTGTTTCTCTTCCGCCCGCTGGTGTGGTTGTTTAACGGCATGGCCAACAATATCTTCCGCCTGTTCAAAATTCCGATGGTGCGTAAAGACGACATTACCTCCGATGATATTTACGCCGTGGTGGAAGCCGGCGCGCTGGCAGGGGTGCTGCGTAAGCAGGAGCATGAGCTGATTGAGAACGTGTTCGAACTGGAATCGCGCACCGTGCCTTCATCGATGACCTCGCGTGAAAACGTCATCTGGTTCGATCTTCACGAAGATGAACAGAGCCTGAAGAATAAGGTCGCGGAGCATCCGCACTCCAAGTTCCTGGTCTGTAATGAAGACATCGACCACATCATCGGCTACGTTGACTCCAAAGACCTGCTGAACCGCGTGCTGGCAAACCAGAGTCTGGTGCTGACCGGCGGCGTGCAGATTCGCAATACGCTGATTGTCCCGGATACCCTGACGCTGTCTGAAGCGCTGGAAAGCTTTAAAACCGCCGGTGAAGACTTCGCCGTGATCATGAACGAATATGCGCTGGTGGTCGGGATTATCACCCTGAACGACGTGATGACCACCCTGATGGGCGACCTCGTCGGCCAGGGGCTGGAAGAGCAGATCGTCGCGCGCGATGAAAACTCCTGGCTCATTGACGGCGGAACGCCGATCGACGACGTGATGCGGGTGCTGGATATAGATGATTTCCCGCAGTCCGGCAATTACGAGACCATCGGCGGCTTTATGATGTTTATGCTGCGTAAAATTCCCAAGCGCACCGACGCGGTGAAATTCTCCGGCTATAAGTTTGAAGTGGTGGATATCGACAACTACCGCATCGATCAGCTGCTGGTGACCCGTATCGACAATAAGCCGACGGTGCTGGTGCCCAAGCTGCCGGATGCGGCCAACAGCGATAAAGAGTCAGCGTAAAACCGTTGACGAACCGACAAGGCGGATGAAAATCCGCCTTTTTTATTGTCCGAATGTGAGGCTGCTCACGCCCCTCGGGCAATAGCAGATTTTTACTGCTCCACAGCGAAACGTTCATGACTCCCCTCTGCGCAAAAAGGTAACTTTGCTCGCGTCTACACGATCATATTCCTGAATAAAGGAAGCGAGGGTTACCATGATAGAATCAAATAAAAACTACTATATAAGCTGTCTGTTCTTCCTGTTCTTCTTTATTGGCTGGGGATGCTGCTATCCTTATTTATCATTGTGGTTAACGGAAACCATCGGCATTAATTACACTGACGTCGGTCTGGTTTATTCCTTTACCGCGATTATTGCCGTTTGCGTTCAACCACTATTCGGTTTTATATCCGACAGGCTGGTCTATCGTAAAAACCTGATGTGGCTGCTGGCCATCATTATTACCCTCTTTGCCCCCTACTGGATCTACGTCTTTGCGCCATTATTAAAAGTTAACGTTTTTCTCGGGGCGCTGGCGGGCGGCATCTATATTGGCATGGCCTACGGCGCAGGCTGCGGTATTTGCGAAGCTTACATTGATAAAGTCAGCCGCGCTTCCGGTTTTGAGTTTGGTCGCGCCAGAATGTTTGGCGGCATTGGCGCGGCTATCGGCACCTTCGCGGCAGGCAAGCTCTACGGGATCGACCAGAACATGATTTTCTGGCTGGCCAGCGGTGCCGGCGTATGCCTGCTGGTCATTGTCTGGAAAATGCAGATTAGCGCGAATAAACAAGGTGCGATACACAGCAGTAAAGCCTCGCCGGTCACCCTGAGCGACGCCACCTCGCTGCTGAAAATGAAGAAATTCTGGTTCTTCGCGATCTACACGATCGGCGTCGGCGCGGTATATGAAACCTACGACCAGCAGTTCGCCATCTATTACAGCCACTTCTTTGAGAGCAAAGCGCGCGGCGCGGAAGTCTTCGGCTATTTAACCACAGGTCAGATTTTCCTTGATGCGGTAGTGATGTTTTTCGCCCCATGGTTCGTGAATAAAATCGGCCCGAAAAATGCTCTGCTGTACTGCGGAATGATTATGAGTCTGCGCATTATCGGCTCGGCCTGGGCTATCGGTCCGGTGTCCATTAGCCTGATTAAACTGCTGCACGGTTTTGAGAGCTCGGTATTACTCGTCGCCGCGCTGAAATATATTACTGCCAACTTCAACCCGCTGCTTTCGGCCACGGTTTATTTAATCGGCTTCCAGTTTTCGAAAAGCTTTAGCTCTATTTTCCTTTCTACCGGCATCGGTCACATGTACCAGAGCATGGGCTTTACCAGCAGCTATATCGTGCTCGGCGGTATCGCCCTGTGCTTTACCCTGATTTCATTTATTACGCTGGACAAAGCGCGCGCTTTTGCCCCGCAGCCGGCGCCCGCGCATTAATTTAAGGAGGTAACCTGTATGTCTGATTTATTTTATGGCGTGGCCTATTACGATGAATATATGCCGGAAGATCGGCTGGCGAAAGATATCGCCTTAATGCAGGAAACGGGCATTAACGTGGTGCGGATTGCCGAATCGACCTGGAGTACGCTGGAGCCCCGGGAGGGCGAATATAACTTCTACCATATCGACCGGGTGCTGAATGCCATGCATAAAGCGGGGATCGCGGTGATTATCGGCACGCCAACCTACGCCGTCCCGGCCTGGCTGGCGGCGAAGCACCCGGATATTCTGGTCACTACCGTCAACGGGCAGCAAAAATATGGCCCGCGCCAGATTATGGATATCGTCAACCCGACCTTTCGCCGCTATGCCGAAAAGATTATCCGTACGCTAATGGCGCACGTGCAGCACCATCCGGCGATTATTGGCTGGCAGCTGGATAACGAAACCAAGCATTACGATAATATCGGCCGCCATATGCAGGAGGGTTTTGTACGCAGCCTGCAGGAAAAATACCCCGACCTTGACCAGTTGAATAACGATTTTGGTCTGGACTACTGGAGCAACCGCATCGATAGCTGGCAGGATTTTCCGCCGGTCGAAAACACTATCAACGCCAGCCTCGCCTGCGCGTTCTCCCGCTACCAGCGCCAGCAGGTGACGGAGTATCTCGCCTGGCAGGCGGAGATCGTGCGCGAATATGCCCAGCCGCATCAGTTCGTCACCCACAACTTCGATTTTGAATGGCGCGGCTACTCCTACGGCGTGCAGCCGCGAGTTGACCATTTTGCGGCGGCGCAGACGCTGGATATTGCCGGAGTCGATATCTATCATCCGAGCCAGAAACACCTGACCGGGCGAGAAATCGCGTTTGGCGGCGCCATTACGCGTTCGCTAAAGCAGGGTAAGAATTACTTCGTGCTGGAAACCCAGGCGCAGGGCTTTGCCCAGTGGACACCTTATCCGGGCCAGCTGCGCCTGCAGGCTTTTAGCCACGTGGCCTCGGGGGCGGCAATGGTCTCTTACTGGCACTGGCATTCGATTCATAACGCGTTCGAGACCTACTGGAAGGGGCTGTTAAGCCACGACTTCTCGCGCAACGCGACCTGGCAGGAGGCCACCACTATCGGGGCTGACTTTGCCCGCCTGTCGCCCCAGCTGGCGGAGCTGAAGGCAGAAAACGACGTCGCGCTGCTGATAAGCAATGAGGCGATGGACGCCCTTAACCAGTTCCGTCCCGGCGACGCGCAGGGCAATATTTATAACGATATTTTCCGCCGCTTCCACGATGCGCTGTACGACCACAATATCAGCCTCGATATTATCCACGACGTTAACGAGGAAACCGCGCGCTACCGCGCGCTGATCGTACCCGGACTCTACGCCGCCGATGATGGCCTGCTGACGCGCATCAACCGCTATATCGAGCAGGGCGGCAGAGCGCTGATCGGCTTTAAATCAGGCTTTAGCGATGAAAACGTGAAGGTGCGCAGCGGCGCGCAGCCGGGAATTTTGCGCGAGAGCTGCGGCGTGAGCTACAGTCAATTCACCCTGCCGGAAGAAACCACGGTAAGCGCCTGCAGCGCGGACATTGATTGCCGTCAAGACAATCAGGCCGAGCTGTGGATGGAGCTGCTGACGCCGGACGCCGGTACCCGTACGCTACTGCGCTATCAGCATCCGGCATGGGGCGACCATGCCGCCGCCACCGAGGCGGATTACGCTCAGGGTCGGGCGATTTACGTTGGCTTCCTGCCGCAGAAAACGCTGATTAGCCAGCTGTTCGATCGGCTGACCGCAGGACTGGAGCTGCGTTCACGTACATCGGCCTACCGCTATCCGCTGGTGGTCAAAAAGATGCGCAACCGCGACGGCAACAGCATCCACTTCCTGTTCAACTACTCCGGCGAACCGCAGGCGTTTATCAGCGAGACATCGGGCAACGCGCTGTTGAGCGGGGAAAAAGTTAGCTGCGGCCAGCCGTTGCGCCTCAAAGCATGGGAATTTACTATCATCGAAAGTTAAGCGGGCGGCGGCGCTCGGGCGGGAGAAACGATGGAACTGGATATCAATGAGCTACTGAACTTCTCGCCATTGATGAAGACCTTTACCTTCAACGCCTGGGTCGTCGCCGGCTTTACCCCCATCACCCGCGGCTCAAAGCTGGACTACTACATAAACCGCCCGCAGGGGATGAAAGGTTACATCATCAATCTGACGCTTCGCGGCCAGGCGCGCGCGAAAGCGGGAGACGGCTCCCTTCTGTGTCGTGAAAACGATCTGCTGCTCTTCCCGCCCGGCGTTCCGCACCATTACGGACGGGATGAACACAGCGAATACTGGGATCATTTATGGATCTACTTCATCCCCCGGCCCTACTGGATAGACTGGCTAAAATGGGATCAAACGACCCACGGCATTGGTAAAACCACGGTCAACGATCCTGAGCAGCTGCAGAGTCTGCGCGATCTGTTCTATGAAGTTATCCGCCACCACTCCGCTTCCGCCCCGCTGTCGGAGGCGCTGGCGATGAATGCGCTGGAGCGCCTGATCCTGAACTGCTTTCAGCGACAGCCGATCAGCAACCGCCACGCCCACGACCCGCGGATTAACGCCGTGTGCGACTATCTTAACGAACATATTGCCCAGGAGATGAAGATCGAGACCCTGGCGGCGATGGTTTTTCTCTCCCCTTCGCGGCTGGCGCATTTGTTCAAAAATGAGCTGGGGCAAACGGTTTACGCCTGGCGCGAGGCGCAGCGCATCAACCGCGCGAGGTGGCTGATCCAGAGCACCTCCCTGCCGCTTAACAAAATCGCCCTGTCGGTAGGTTACGGAGACCCGGTCTATTTCACGCGCATTTTCCGTAAACATAACGGCATTCCCCCGGGAGAGTACCGTAAACGCTATGCGGAAATGAAGGGATAGGTCCAGAAACATCAACGGCTCCCTTAGGGAGCCGCCTTTTTACCGTGTAGTCATACCTCTTTTCAGGTTATGCCATCTCTGTTTGCAGACGGCTCACCTGGCGGTTGACTTCAGACATCACTGACAAATGCAGCTTGTCTTTAACCTTCGGGATAAGGATTTTGCCCTTATCAAACTCAAAAGCGCCAACGTCCTTGATATACAAACGTCCACGGAACAGGATCTTCACGTACTTCGCTACTTGTAGCGGGTTGTAGCGTTGGAAAATTTTCATTGTTGTCTCCTGCCAGGGTTACGCTCCTGTGGTGCCACAGTTAGCCCACGTACCGGAATCGCAAATTTTAATGCCCTGAAACTATAGTCCAGAATCTGAGTGATACCCAGTTTGTATAAGTTTATTTACCTTATGATGACAATAATTCAGAGTTTTCGTTTCAGGCATCCGATGAAGGTAGTATAAGTCGCCGATTTTAGACGGAATTGTGCGTCAACACGCAAACTGGCACCATCATTGCGGGTAATGCCCATAAATCGCACTTATGATTAAAGCAGACCAAGTGGTCGGATCACCTGCACAGATAATAAAAGGAAACACTATGACCCTACGTAGATTACTGGCCGTTTCATGTCTTCTGTTCCCGCTGATGGCGTCGGCGCATAACTTTGTCGATGGTCAGCGCGTTGCGCCGGTCGGCGTCGCGGATCGGGGGGAGCTGGTACTGAATAACGATAAGTTTAGCTATAAAAGCTGGAATAGCGCGCAGCTGGTGGGGAAAGTGCGCGTCGTGCAGCATATTGCCGGGCGCTCGTCGGCAAAAGAAAAAAACGCGACCCTGATTGAAGCGATTAAAAGCGCGAAGCTCCCGCACGATCGCTATCAAACCACCACAATCGTCAATACCGATGACGCTATCCCGGGTTCAGGCATGTTTGTCCGCAGCAGTATTGAGAGCAACAAGCAGCTCTACCCCTGGTCGCAGTTTATCGTCGACAGCAACGGTGTGGTCCGCAAAGCGTGGCAGCTTAATGAAGAGAGTTCGGCCATCGTGGTGCTGGATAAAGATGGCCGCGTACAGTGGGCTAAAGACGGCGCGCTTAGTCAGGAAGAGGTGCAGCAGGTGGTTGCCCTGCTGCACAAGCTGCTCAATAAATAGAGACCCGGAAGCCGGGGTTGAGGAACGATTCACGCGGCGTGTAATCAAGGGTACGCCCCTGCCAGTCGTGAACGTGCGCCCCGGCGGCGCTGGCGACCGCATGACCGGCCGCGGTGTCCCAGGTGGAGGTCGGCCCGAAGCGCGGATAAAGCTGGGCCTGCCCTTCGGCGACCAGACAGAACTTCAGCGATGAACCGATTGAGGTGGTCTGGTGTTCGCCAAGCTGCTCCAGATACTCCTGCAACTCCGGGTCATTGCCGTGGGAGCGGCTAATCACCACCAGCGGCGGACGCGCATCGCGGACCTGAATCTGCTTGCGAACGCCGCACTCCTCTTTCCACGCTTTGCCCTTTTCCGCGCTGTACATCACCTTCATCACCGGCGCGTAGACCACGCCAAGGATCGGCTTCCCGTTTTCAATCAAGGCGATATTGACGGTAAACTCGCCGTTGCGCTTGATAAACTCTTTGGTGCCGTCCAGCGGGTCCACCAGCCAGTAGCGCTGCCAGTGCTGGCGCACCTCCCAGGCCGGCGGGTCCTCTTCCGACAGAACCGGAATATCGGGCGTCAGCGCCAGCAGGCCGCTGATAATCACTTTGTGTGCCGCAATATCCGCGGCCGTGACCGGAGAATCGTCCTTCTTGCTGGCAACGTCCATCGGCTGTTTTCCATCGTAAACTTCCATGATGGCATCGCCCGCGTTCCGTGCTAGCTGACATACTTGTTCTAACATTCTCCACCTCGTCTGGTTACAGTGGCGTTAACTCGTTGTTTTATTTATATCGCATCATTGTGAGTTCCGCTATCTGTGATAACGATGGCGGTTTCCTTCACCGCTTTTCTGGCATGATTCACATTTCTGTAAGCAACAGAATGTAAATACATTTTCTTCTGTGCCATTGCTCATAAAAAAGGACGCCACTGATGATTAAGTTTAGCGCAACGCTGCTGGCCACGCTGATCGCCGCCAGCGTAAATGCGGCGACGGTCGATTTGCGGATCATGGAAACCACCGATCTGCACAGTAATATGATGGACTTTGACTATTACAAAGACAGCGCCACGGAAAAATTTGGCCTGGTGCGCACCGCAACCCTGATTGAGAAAGCGCGCCAGGAAGCCAAAAACAGCGTGCTGGTCGATAACGGCGACGTTATTCAGGGCAGCCCGCTGGGCGACTATATGGCAGCGAAGGGACTGAAAGAAGGTGATGTTCACCCGGTCTACAAGGCGATGAATACCCTGGATTATGTCGTAGGTAACCTCGGCAACCACGAGTTTAACTACGGGCTCGACTTCCTGCACAAAGCGCTGGCCGGGGCAAAATTCCCCTACGTGAACGCCAATATTATTGACGCCAAAACCGGCCAACCGATGTTTACGCCTTATCTGATTCAGGATACCCAGGTACAGGATAGCGACGGCAAAACGCAGACCCTGCGCATTGGCTATATCGGCTTCGTACCGCCGCAGATTATGACCTGGGATAAAGCCAATCTCAGCGGCAAAGTCACCGTCAATGACATTACCGCTACCGCGCGCAAGTTTGTCCCGGAAATGCGTGAGAAAGGCGCGGACGTGGTGGTGGTCATTGCCCACTCCGGCCTTTCCGCCGACCCGTATCAGGCCATGGCGGAGAACTCCGTTTACTATTTAAGCCAGGTGCCTGGGGTCGATGCCATTATGTTCGGCCACGCGCACGCCGTCTTCCCGAGCAAAGATTTTGCCGGTATCAAAGGCGCAGATATCGCGAAAGGTACGCTGAACGGCGTACCGGCAGTGATGCCGGGCATGTGGGGCGATCACCTTGGGGTGGTCGATCTGGTTCTGAACAACGACAGCGGTAAATGGCAGGTCAGCGCAGCGAAAGCCGAAGCGCGGCCGATCTACGATGCGGTGGCGAAGAAATCGCTGGCGGCAGAAGACAGCAACATGGTGGCGGTACTAAAAGCCGACCATGACGCCACCCGCGAGTTTGTCGGCAAACCGATTGGTCAATCCTCGGACAATATGTACAGCTATCTGGCGCTGGTGCAGGACGATCCGACCGTGCAGGTGGTCAATATGGCCCAGAAGGCCTACGTTGAGCACTATATTCAGGGCGACCCGGATCTGGCGAAACTACCGGTACTCTCCGCCGCCGCGCCGTTTAAAGTCGGCGGACGCAAAAATGACCCCGCCAGCTTTGTTGAAGTGGAAAAAGGGCAGCTCACCTTCCGCAACGCCGCCGACCTCTACCTGTATCCCAACACCCTGGTGGTGATGAAAGTCAGCGGTAAAGAGGTTAAAGAGTGGCTGGAGTGCTCCGCCGGGCAGTTCAATCAGATTGACCCCGGCAGCAGCAAGCCGCAGTCGCTGATTAACTGGGACGGCTTTCGCACCTACAACTTCGATGTCATCGATGGCGTGAACTACCAGATCGATATCACCCAGCCGGCGCGCTATGACGGCGAATGTCAGCCCGTTAATCCGCAGGCCGAGCGAATTAAAAACCTGACCTTTAACGGCAAGCCAATCGATCCGAACGCCACTTTCCTCGTCGCCACCAATAACTACCGCGCTTACGGCGGTAAATTCCAGGGCACCGGTGAGGATCATATCGCGTTCGCCTCGCCGGATGAAAACCGCTCGGTGCTGGCGGCGTGGATTGGCGCGGAGTCGAAGAAAAACGGCGAGATCCATCCGGCGGCGGATAACAACTGGCGCCTGGCGCCGATCCACAGCACCGTACCGCTGGATATTCGCTTTGAAACCTCACCAGGCGATAAGGCCGCGGCGTTTATCAAAGAGAAAGCGCAATACCCGATGCGCCAGGTGGCTACCGACGATATCGGCTTTGCCATTTATCAGCTGGATTTGAGTAAATAATTGCCGGTTCCCCGGTTGTGCTGCGCTTACCGGGGCTATCCTGACATCATCCTCAGGCTACCTGTTCGTGGTTCGCCAGAACCGCGGGCAGGTTCAGCTCAATCCAGTCCGCCAGCGCCGCCACCTTCTCGCTCACCTGCTCACCGAGCGGAGTCAGACTATATTCAACGTGCGGCGGTACCACCGGGTACGACACGCGGTTAAGAAAGCCATCCTGCTCCAGCGCCTGGAGCGACTGGGCCAGCATCTTTTCGCTGACGCCGCCGATCTTACGCCGCAGATCGCTAAACCGATGGGTGCCATCGCGCAGGGACACCAAAATCAGTACGCCCCAGCGGCTGGTCACGTGCTTGAGCACTTCCCGCGAGGGGCACTGTTCGGCAAACAGGTTGCCGTTGCGTAGCTGCTCGCTCAGCGTCAGATTCGCCATATTCACACTTACCTTTTTGTACGTACTTACTAAAAGTTAGTTAAGGTGTTAGCTTACCACAACTGCCAATGAACACGAAGGAGAAGACCTATGATCGCAATTACCGGCGCAACCGGCCAGCTTGGCCAGCACGTCCTGGAAAATCTGTTAACTACCGTCCCCGCAGGCCAGGTTGTGGCTATCGTGCGCAACCCGGCGAAGGCTGAATCGCTGAGCCAAAAGGGCGTAGTGGTTCGTCAGGCCGACTACAGCGATGAAGCCGCGCTGACCGCCGCCCTGCAGGGCGTGGACAAACTGCTGCTGATCTCGTCCAGCGAAGTCGGCCAGCGCGCCGTCCAGCACCGCAACGTGATTAACGCGGCGAAAGCCGCCGGCGTGAAATTTATCGCCTACACCAGCCTGCTGCACGCCGATACCTCCCCGCTGGGGCTGGCGGATGAGCATATCGCCACCGAGAAAATGCTCGCCGACTCCGGCATTGCGTATGCCCTGCTGCGCAACGGCTGGTACACCGAAAACTACCTTGCCAGCGCGCCGCCGTCGATTGAACATGGCGTATTTATCGGCGCGGCCGGTAACGGCAAAATCGCCTCCGCCACCCGCGCGGACTACGCCGCCGCCGCCGCTCGCGTTATCGCCGAAGAGGGCCATGCCGGAAAAGTGTACGAGCTGGCGGGCGATGAAGCGTGGACCCTCAGCGAACTAGCCGCTGAGCTGAGCAAACAAAGCGGTAAAAACGTGGTGTATCAAAACCTCAGCGAAGCCGACTTCGCCGCCGCGCTGAAGGGCGTAGGCCTGCCCGCTGGCCTGGCTGACATGCTGGCGGATTCTGATACCGGCGCGTCCAAAGGCGGTCTGTTCGACGATAGCCGCACCCTGAGTAAGCTCATCGGTCGCCCAACCACGACGCTGGCAGAGAGCGTCAAAGGCATTCTGTAACTGTTACATAGTGGTTAATTTTTGTAGCATCCCGGCGGGCCATCCTCAATAATGCACGGATGTCCGTCGGGAGTTATCGCATGCAAGGCGTACCAGAACAGTTCAGTGATGAAAGAGACAGCGCGCGCTTTCGCCATCTGGCGCAGCTGCCCGGCGTTGAGCTGTACCATGCCCATATCTCCCGCTACGCCTTTGAACCGCACACCCATGAAGCTTTTGGTATCGGCGCGATCGAGCTTGGCGCCGAGCGTTTTCGCTATCGCGGCAGCCAGCACGTGGCTTCGGTTAACTCGATCGTCACCATGAACCCCGATGAGCTGCACACCGGCGAGGCGGAGACCGCCGACGGCTGGCGCTATCGGATGATTTATCTCGACCCGGATACGCTGGAAGAGGTGACCGGCGTGCGCCACTGGTGGTTCAGCGAGGTGGTGCGTCAGGATCCCCTGCGCTCCCGGCAAATCGGCAATCTCATCTACGGCCTGTGGCATACTGACGATCCGCTGGCGCAGCAGGGGCTGCTGCTGGATTTGATCGATACCTTCCGCCCGTTTGCCCATCACGCCGCTGCGCTGCCCGAAGCCCGCCACCGCTTCGAGCGGGTGCGCGACTATCTGCACGATAACTATATGCGTACGGTGACCCTTGATGAGCTGGCGCAGGTGGCGGCGCTGAGCCCATACCATTTCCAGCGCCAGTTCAAAGCGCACTTCCACGTTACGCCGCACCAGATGCTGATGGCGATTCGCCTGTGGCGCGCTAAAGCGTTTCTCACCCACGGCATGCCCGCCGCCGACGTCGCTCTCGCCGCCGGGCTGACCGACCAGTCGCACCTGACCCGCGCGTTCACCCGCCGCTACGGCATTACGCCGGTGCGTTATCAAAAGCAGGTTCTCCCGCGCTAATGCGCAACCTCATACAATATTCCCGCTTTTGCCTCGCCTACACTGTCGCCAACGAAAAGAGTAATGGAAGGCGTGATGATTAGTGGTGTGCTGTACGCCCTGCTGGCAGGGCTGATGTGGGGATTGATATTCGTGGGTCCTTTACTGGTGCCGGAATACCCGGCGGTTTTACAGTCGATGGGGCGCTATCTGGCGCTGGGGCTGATCGCCCTGCCGCTGGCCTGGCTGGGCCGCGCGCGGCTGCGCCAGCTCACCGGGAAAGACTGGTGGACGGCGCTGGGGCTGACCATGATGGGCAACTTAATCTATTACGTCTGCCTGGCCAGCGCGATTCAGCGTACCGGCGCGCCGGTATCGACGATGATTATCGGCACCCTGCCGGTCGTGCTGCCGGTTTTCGCCAACCTGCTCTATAGCCAGCGCGACGGCAAGCTGCCGTGGCGACGCCTGTTCCCGGCGCTGGTCTGTATTGCCCTCGGCCTGGCGTGCGTCAATATCGCCGAGCTGCATCAGGGCTTACCCGATTTCAGCCCGTGGCGCTACGGCTCCGGTATCGCGCTGGCGCTGATCTCGGTGGTGTGCTGGGCCTGGTACGCGCTGCGCAACGCCCGCTGGCTGCGGGAAAATCCGGATAAACCGCCGATGATGTGGGCCACCGCGCAGGCGCTGGTGACCCTGCCGGTATCCCTGGCCGGATACCTTATCGCCTGCGGGTGGCTGCACGGCCAGCACGCGGACTTTCCGCTCCCCTTCGGCCCGCGCCCGGCGGTGTTTGTCACCCTGATGCTGGCGATCGCTATCTTCTGTTCATGGGTCGGCGCGTGGTGCTGGAACGTTGCCAGCCAGCGTCTGCCAACGGTGATCCTCGGGCCGCTGATCGTCTTCGAAACCCTTGCCGGACTGCTGTATACCTTTATTCTGCGCCAGAGCCTGCCCCCGCTTCTCACCTTCAGCGGTATCCTGCTGCTGGTGCTCGGCGTGGTGTCCGCCGTGCGTGCCCGCCCGGAAAAGCCCGCGCTGCAGGAGCTGGTCAGCGAGAAAAAATAGCCTGGTATCCTAAAGGGGTATTCCCAGGAATATAAGATGCATTTAAAATACAACTTATATTCTTGATGACGAGGTAACTGCTATGGCTTTCCGTGACCAACCTTTAGGCGAGCTGGCGCTGACGATTCCGCGCGCCTCCGCGCTGTTCCGTCAATACGATATGGACTACTGCTGCGGCGGCAAACAGACGCTGGAGCGCGCGGCGTCGCGCAAAGAGCTGGACGTCGCGGTGATTGAAGCCGAGCTGGCCAAACTGGCGGAAGAGCCGGTAGAGCGCGACTGGCGGGCTGCGCCCTATGCGGAAATCATCGATCACATTATCGTTCGCTATCACGACCGGCATCGCGAGCAGCTGCCGGAGCTGATTTTACAGGCCACTAAAGTCGAGCGCGTTCACGCCGACAAACCCAACGTTCCGAAAGGCTTAACCAAGTATCTGACCATGCTGCACCAGGAGCTTTCCAGCCATATGATGAAAGAGGAGCAGATTCTGTTCCCGATGATCAAACAGGGCATGGGAACGCAGGCCGGCGGTCCTATCAGCGTCATGGAAAGCGAGCATGATGAAGCGGGCGAGCTGCTGGAGGTGATTAAGCACATCACGCAGAACGTGACGCCGCCGGCGGAAGCCTGCACTACCTGGAAAGCGATGTACAACGGCATCAACGAGCTGATTGATGACCTGATGGAGCACATCAGCCTTGAAAATAACGTACTGTTCCCGCGTGCCCTCGCCGGAAAGTAAATAAAAAGGCGCCCGCAGGCGCCCTCGACATTGTCAGTCTTATTGGCCACCCCGGGTGGCCTTTTTTATGACGGACCGTTGCAAGCAACGTTAAAAACCGCTGCCGAAGATTTTTTATTTCGCCAGGCGCTTCTTGCCGGCAAACAGCCAGCCCGCGCCGAGCAGCACAAACCACAGCGGGGTCACCATCAGCGCTTCGCGGGTATCGGCTTCCAGCGTCAGCAGGACCAGCACAAAGACGAAGAATGCCATGCACACCCAGCACATCAGTTTGCCCAGCGGCATCTTATATTTGGACTGCTCATGCAGCTGCGGACGCTTTCTGCGGTAGGCCAGATACGAGCACAGGATAATCGTCCAGACGAACATAAACAGGATCGCCGACACCGTGGTAATCATGGTAAACGCCGCGATCACGCTTGGATTGACCATCAGCATGACTACGCCGCCCAGCAGACACATACAGGAGAAGGTCAGGCCTTTCGCCGGTACCGCGCGCTTCGACAGCTTGGCGAACATTTTCGGCGCCTGTCCGTCCTGCGCCAGACCGAACAGCATACGGCTGGTGGAGAACACGCCGCTGTTAGCGGAAGAGGCCGCCGAGGTCAGCACCACGAAGTTGATCAGGCTTGCCGCCGCCGGCAGCCCGACCAGCACAAACAGCTCAACGAACGGGCTCTTTGACGGCACTACGGAGCTCCACGGCGTCACTGACATAATCACGATCAGCGCAAAGACGTAGAACATAATGATGCGGATTGGAATTGAGTTAATCGCCCGCGGCAGGGATTTCTCAGGATCTTTGGTTTCCGCCGCCGTGGTTCCCACCAGTTCGATGCCCACAAAGGCGAAGACCGCTATCTGGAAGCCGGCAAAGAATCCGCTGATGCCTTTCGGGAACCAGCCGCCGTCATTCCACAGATGGGCGAAAGAGGCCTCTACGCCGGTCGGTGACTGGAAGTGCATCATCACCATCACCAGGCCGACGACAATCAGCGCCACGATAGCGACGATTTTGATCATCGCAAACCAGAACTCCATCTCGCCGAACATCTTCACGGTGGCGAGGTTAAGGCCCAGCAGCAGCAGGATGACCGCCAGCGAGGCGACCCAGTCGGAGAGTCCCGGGAACCAGAACTGCGCGTAGGCGGTGATCGCCACCACGTCCGCCATCCCGGTTACCACCCAGCAGAACCAGTAGGTCCAGCCGGTAAAATAGCCTGCCCAGGGGCCCAGCAGGTCGGCGGCAAAATCGCTGAACGACTTGTATTCGAGATTCGACAGCAGCAGTTCGCCCATGGCGCGCATGACGAAAAACAGCATAAAGCCGATGATCATATAAACAAAAATAATTGACGGCCCGGCAAGGCTGATGGTTTTGCCTGAGCCCATAAACAGCCCGGTGCCAATCGCACCACCGATAGCAATAAGCTGAATATGCCGGTTAGTGAGATTTCGCCGCAGCGATTGTTCAGTCGGAGCCTGTTCGTCGGCAGCGACTTTTACCTGATCTACCATGTGATTTTTTCCTGTTGTACCTGTCTGTGTTGTTCGGGCTCTACTGGCCCTTCATTCGTATTAACCCCGGAACGAGGGTTTATCGATATTAGGTAAGAATCGGAGGGATGAATACTATGATTTAGATATAATGTTAATTTTATGTTTAAAGTGAGTGTTATATCACTCCGGTTACGCGAAACAGCTCACAAAAATACACCCATTAAGCAGATATGCAATATAAAGCTCCACCAAACGCTCAACTTAAGGGTTTTACACTATTTAAAGCGGCTCCCTCCCCCATACGGGAGAGGAAGCACCTGCTGTTTAGATAATATCCAGCAGTTCAACTTCAAAAATCAGGGTGCTGAACGGAGGAATGGATGCGCCCGCGCCGCGCTCGCCGTAGGCCAGGCTGTGCGGAATCGTCAGTTCCCATTTGGAACCCACCGGCATCAGGGTCAGCGCTTCAATCCAGCCGCCGATCACCCCGGTCACCGGGAATTCAGCCGGTTCGCCGCGCGCAACGGAGCTATCGAAGACGGTGCCGTCGATCAGCTTGCCGGTGTAGTGAACGCGAACGCGATCAGTACGCGCCGGGATCGGGCCTTCGCCCTGGGTCAGAACGCGGAACTGCAGGCCAGACTCGGTGCTGTTCACGCCTTCGCGCTCGCGGTTTTCTTCCAGGTATTTCTCGCCATCCGCGGCCATTTCCTGGAAACGCTCGCGACGCACGGCGTCAGCGCGTTCGTGGATTTCGCGCAGCGCGCGGTGAACGGCTTCCACCGGCACCTGCGGCTGTTGACCTTCCAGCGCGTCAGCAATACCCGCGACCAGCGCTTCCGGCAGCAGCCCCTGCAGGCCAGATTCGCTCAGCTGTTGTCCAACCTGCAAGCCGATACCGTAACTTGCCTGTGCTTCGATCGTGTCAAAAGTTGGGGTTGCCATCTTTGTTCCTTTTTTGGTGGGGATTCTCATGCTCCCGGGCCTTCAAATTGCGAAAGGCGGCGAGCGGAGAAAAGAGGTGGGAAGCATATCAGCCATAGCACGACGGGTAAAACTTTGTCGCCTGGATGATGACAAATCTAAGGGAAACAGAAACAATAGAGAGATAAGGTTAACCTCACGAAACATAGCTTTGTCTCGTCCTTCAGGAAGTTAGCCATCTATACCCGTCATACTTTAAGTTGCAGGAGCGTTGGCTTCGCCAGCGCGCCCCAGTCACATAGTTATCTATGCTCCTGGGAACTTACTGGCTTGCCGCGTTACTCTGCCTGCGGCCTCGCCCCTACGGGGCCAGCGCAAGCGCTGTTCAAGGCAAACCTTGTCCTGCGACTTAAATTATTTAGGGTATATACTTTATTTACAGGATAAAAATATGCGGAGCAGGAGGAAAGCCATGCCCGGGCGCTTTGAACTGACATCTACCCTGGCGAAGATCTGGCACGCCCCGGATCATTTTCGCCTCATGGATCCGCTACCGCCGATGCACCGCCGCGGCATCATTGCCGGGGCGCTGCTGGTAATTATCGGCGTTCTGCTCCCTTCCGAGGATAACAGCAGCCCGGTTCAGGCCAGCCGCGAGGCGAATCTCAACCTGCAATCCCAGTCGCAGCCCTCTTCCGGCAATCAGGCGGTCCCGCTGCCGCCCATCACCAACACGCCGCCGGTCAACGATGCCGATCAGGTGGCGCCGGTCGCACCGGAGCCGATTCAGGATGAGCAGCCGGATCAGCAGCAGCAGCAGCAGCAGACCGCATCTCAGCCTTATCAGGAGCCGCAGTCGACTCCCGGCATCGAGCAGCAGTGGCGGACCTACCGTATTGAATCGGGGAAAACTCTCGCGCAGCTGTTCCGCGACCACAACCTGCCGCCGACCGACGTTTACGCCATGGCCCAGGTGGAAGGCGCCGGTAAACCGCTAAGCTCACTGCAGACCGGGCAGACGGTCCAGATCCGTCAGAACGCCAGCGGCGTGGTCACCGGGCTGACTATCGATACCGGCGGCGGCCAGCAGGTGCTATTTACCCGCCAGTCGAACGGCAGCTTTATTCGCGTCCGTTAAGGCCTCACGGCCGGGTAGCTTACCCGGCCTGCTGTGGCGATTTCCCGGATGTTGTCCCCGGCTTATTCACCCACCAGATCCCGGCGCACACCAGCGCCAGCGCAATCGCATATTTCAGTTCAAGAATATTCTCGCCGAGGAAGATGGCCGACAGTACGGTGCCGGCGACCGGGACCACAAAGTTGAACGGCGCAATCATGCTCACCCGGTTATGCTTGAGCAGCACGCTCCATAGCGCAAAAGCGATGGAAGAGAGCAGCGTCAAATAAGCCAGAACCAGCGCAGCAGCGGCGCTGTGAACCTCAAGGGTGCCGCCGGTCAGATAGCCGCCGCCGACCAGTACCAGGCCGCCAAACGCCAGCTGCCAGCCGGTCATCACCGTCGGGTCAACCGTCTGCGAAATGCGCTTCCCGTACAGCGTCGCCGCCGACAGGATAAACGCCGCCAGCACCACAAAGCCGTCACCCTGCCAGACAAAGCTAAAATCGCTCAATGAACGATTAACGTTGACCAGCATCACGCCGGCAAAGCCGACAATACAGCCGATGGCTTTGTTGTAGCTCAGCCGGTCATTCTGATAGATAAAGTGCGCCAGCAGAACGCTGAAGAAGGTACCGGTGGCGTTCATAATCGATCCCTTCACGCCGGTGGTAAACGCCAGGCCAACGTAGAAGAAAACGTACTGGATAGAGGTTTGCGTGACGCCCAGTATCGCCAGTTGCCCGCACTGACGGGGATTCAAGCGGGCAATCGGCTTACGCTGCGCCAGCGCGAAGAGCAGCAGCAGCGCGCCGGCAAACAGAAAGCGATAGCCAGCAAAGACGATTTTAGACGGCACATCATCAGTGGCAATCTGAAACAGTTCATAGCCGCTTTTAATCGCCGGATAGGAGCTTCCCCACAGCAGACAGCAGAGGGTTGCGCAGGCATAAGCCACTTTCTTGCGGGAAAAAATCGAGGGTGCGTCCATTCACTTCACCAGAAATAAAATAGTGTTTTATTTTATTATCCAGAAAGTTGCTAAGAATAGCCACCATACCAGGAAAAGATTCGACAAAGACAGAAAAGCAAAACGCCGGCACAAGGCCGGCGTCTCGACGTGAGTTGAGTAAAAAATTACTCAGCTACAACGTTAACAACCAGTTTAGCGAAAACTTCGCTGTGAACCTGGAAGTCCACTTCGTGCTCACCGGTGGTGCGCAGAACGCCGTTCGGCAGACGAACTTCGCTCTTAGCAACGGCAACGCCAGCTGCAGTTACAGCGTCAGCGATGTCGCGAGTACCGATGGAACCGAACAGTTTACCTTCGTCGCCAGATTTAGACGCGATGGTAACGGTGCCCAGTGCGTTGATTGCTTCAGCACGTGCGTTAGCAGCGCCCAGAACTTCGGCCAGTTTGGCTTCCAGTTCAGCACGGCGTGCTTCGAAGAATTCAACGTTTTTCTTGGTAGCAGGAACAGCTTTACCCTGTGGTACCAGGAAGTTACGAGCATAGCCCGCTTTAACGTTAACCTGATCACCCAGGCTACCCAGGTTTGCTACTTTATCAAGCAGAATAACTTGCATTACCTTATCCTCTCAAAGTCGTATTAATGGACCGTGACCGATTACTGATGACGATCAGTGTACGGCAGCAGGGACAGGTAGCGAGCGCGTTTGATAGCGCGTGCCAGCTGACGCTGATATTTTGCACGGGTACCGGTGATACGGCTCGGGACAATCTTACCGCTTTCGGTGATGTAGTTTTTCAGCGTAGCGATATCTTTATAGTCGATCTCTTGAACGCCTTCCGCGGTGAAACGGCAGAACTTGCGACGACGGAAATAACGTGCCATATGGCTAGTCTCCAGAATCTATCAATTCAATCTGCTCGGCATGCAGAACCATTTTGCTCAAGCCGTTCTTTGCCTTGTGGCAAGAGATGAACCCTCGAACGATTACTGCGCTACCGACCGTTATACTGTGAGTAATGGCCTGGCTCTGGTGTCCGCTGATTATCACGGGCATCTGGCACCATGCCTGCCGGTGAAAACCGGCTTCCTCCTGCACTGAACGATGCTCAAGCACGAACTGGCAGTGTGGAATTCCTGACGGGCTGACCTTACGAAGTGGAGTCCTGCATACAATGCCGGACAGCTCCAGACGGTTGGTCATCAGGATTACTCTTCAGAATCCCCAGCTTCAGAATCATCTGCGGTTTCGTTGGCGAAATCTTCGCGACGCTCACGGCGCTCGTCTTTCGCTTTAACCATCGGAGATGCTTCGGTAACAGCGTGCTTAGTACGCATTACCATGCTGCGGATAACGGCGTCGTTGAAGCGGAAGTTAGTTTCCAGCTCATCGATCGCTTCCTGCGGCGCTTCAACGTTCAGCAGAACGTAGTGAGCTTTGTGCAGTTTGTTGATCGGATAAGCCAGCTGACGGCGGCCCCAGTCTTCCAGACGGTGGATCGTACCTTCTGCTGCAGTGATTGCACCAGTGTAACGTTCGATCATGCCCGGAACCTGTTCGCTCTGGTCAGGATGGACCATAAAAACGATTTCGTAATGACGCATCGAATTGCTCCTTACGGATTATTCAGCCTCCTGTCTGGGTCAGCCGCGGCCCATGGAGGCAAGGAACGTGTTAAAGGGCGGCTGAAAAATTGACGCGTCATAATACGGGCGAGCGGGGTTTAAGACAAGTGAATTGTGCAAATAATTCGCACTAAGCGCGAAGTGGCCTTAAGCCGGTGATTTAAAATTAATCAACGGGGGAAGCGACAATTTTTTGAACAACTGCATCAGAAATGGTCGCGATACGCCAGACAGGCAGAGATTACACTTAGATCAGAAGCAATCCATACCCCAGGGAAGCGGGTGAACGTCAGGAGCGTCATAAGGAGGTAGGTGATGAAATACATCCTCATAACCATGATGGCAGCGCTTTTGTTGAGCGCCAACGCGCTGGCTGCTATTAAAATCGATGCCCGCCAGGCCCGCAACATGGACGATGTGCAGAGCCTCGGCGTTATCTATATCAACCACAACATCGCCACCGAGCAGGAAGCCGACCAGGCGCTTAGCCAGCAGAGCGATGCTCAGGGAGCGAAGTACTTCCAGCCGATCCTCATTCATGAACCGGGAAGCGACGGCGCCATTCACGCCAGTGCCGCCATTTACCGCTAGTTTTCCCGGATCGTTGGCTTCTTCCCGTTGCAGGGGGAAGCCAGCGATGGCATTGCCCGGCGGTCATACCCGCACAAGCGCGCCTTAATGCAATTGAGAATTATTTTTTCTCGTGACTTATCAGCGCCAGCGTAACCTGATTTAATCACTCTTTAACCGCATGATTATCCGGAGTGCTTCATGGTTCCGCGTTTTGCCACGCTAAGCCGTATCCCAAAAGGGGTTTGGGTTCTTGGCGGCGTTAGCCTGCTGATGGATGTTTCCTCGGAAATGATCCACAGCCTGCTCCCTCTATTTATGGCCACCACGCTGGGAGCCAGCGTCATTATTATCGGCATTATCGAAGGCGTCGCGGAAGCCACCGCGCTGATACTGAAGGTGTTTTCCGGCGTCATCAGCGATTATGTCGGCAAGCGTAAAGGGCTGGCGCTGCTCGGCTATGGCCTGGGTGCGCTGAGCAAGCCTCTTTTCGCCATCGCGCCCACCTCAGGCGTGGTGTTTAGCGCCCGGATGATCGACCGCGTGGGCAAAGGGATACGCGGCGCGCCGCGGGATGCGCTGGTCGCCGACGTCACCCCGCCGGAAATTCGCGGAGCCGCCTACGGGCTGCGCCAGTCGCTGGATACCATCGGCGCTTTTCTGGGGCCGCTGCTTGCCGTCGCGCTGATGTTTCTCTGGGATAACGATTTCCAGTCTATTTTTTGGGTCGCGGCGATCCCCGCCGTTCTCTCTATCGCTTTACTGGGCTTTGGATTAAAAGAGCCCAGGACGGCGGTCGTCCAGAAACGCACTAACCCCCTGCGCCGCGAGAATCTCAAGAAGCTTTCCGCCGCCTACTGGTGGGTGGTGGCTATCGGCTCGATTTTTACCCTTGCCCGCTTCAGCGAAGCCTTTCTGGTCCTGCGCGCCCAGCAGATGGCGATCCCGCTGTTCGCTATTCCGCTGGTGATGGTCGCCATGAATCTGGTTTACAGCCTGACCGCCTATCCATTCGGGAAACTATCGGACAGCATGAGCCACAGCAGAATGCTGCAGTGGGGCCTGCTGGTGCTGATCGCCGCCGATATCGTGCTGGCGCTCAGCAGCCACTGGAGCACGCTTTTAGCCGGCGTCGCGCTGTGGGGTATTCATATGGGCATGACGCAGGGTCTGCTGGCGGCGATGGTGGCGCACACCGCCCCGCCTGAACTGCGCGGAACAGCGTTCGGGATGTTCAACCTGATGAGCGGCATCGCCCTGCTGCTGGCCAGCGCCGGTGCGGGCGTGCTGTGGGAAGTTCTGGGCGCCGCCTCGACGTTTTACGCCGGCGCGATAATCTGCGTTGTGACGCTGGTTGGCATGCGCTGCATGCCGTCGGCTTATCAGCAAAACTAAAAATGGCTCCGGAGCAGACCGGTTGATTCATCATAAAGATGAAATGCTCCGGAGCACCTGTTTCACTTTTGCCCGTAATAGGCATCTGGCCCGTGCTTGCGCATAAAATGCTTGTCCATCAGCCAGCTATCGATGGGCTTCAGCTGCGGGTTGATCGCGCGAGCAATCCACGCCATCCGCGCCACCTCTTCCATCACCACCGCGTTATGCACCGCATCGTGCGCATCCTTGCCCCAGGCAAAAGGCCCGTGCTGATAGACCACGATGCCCGGCGTATGCAGCGGCTCAACGTCACCCAGCGTTTCGATAATCACGTGGCCCGTGTTCAGCTCATAAGCCTCCGCCACTTCCTGCGCGCTTAACGCCCGGGTGCAGGGAATGTCGCCAAAGAAGTAGTCCGCGTGGGTCGTCCCCAGAGCGGGAATAGCCAGACCCGCCTGCGCCCAGGCCGTCGCGTGCGTCGAGTGGGTATGCACCACGCCGCCAAGGCTCAGATAGCGGCGATACAGCGCCAGATGCGTGGCGGTATCGGAAGAAGGACGATAGCGTCCTTCCACCACGTTCCCTTCGAGATCCACGACCACCATATCGTCCGCTTTCATGGTCTCGTAGGCGACGCCGCTGGGCTTAATCGCCACCAGCCCCCGTTCGCGGTCGATAGCGCTGACGTTACCCCAGGTAAAAGTGACCAGGCCGTAGCGCGGTAAATCCATATTGGCGTCGAAAACCTGCCGTTTCAGCGTTTGCATTATGCCACCTCCAGCAGACCGGCGCTGGCCATCCGCGCCTTCACCCAATCGCGCGCTTTCGCGACCTCGGCGGCGGGATCGTCGGTCGTTTCGCTCCACATTTCAATTAGATACGGGCCGCAGTAGCCCGTCTGCTTGAGCGTTTCGAAACAACGTTCAAAATCGACGACGCCTTCGCCGAACGGCACGTTTTTAAATACGCCGGGTTTCGTGTCTTTTATGTGCACCGCCACGATATGCCCCATCCCGGCCTGAAGCTCCATCTGTACGTCGTTATCCCAGGCGGAAAGGTTGCCGATGTCCGGATAGAGCTGGAACCACGGATTATTCAGGTAGTGGGCGTAGCCCAGCGCCTTGCTGATCGAGTTCATCAGCGGGTAGTCCATAATTTCCATCGCCAGCGTTACCTGCGCGCGGCTGGCCATTTCAACGCTCTCTTTTAGCCCATCGCGGAAACGACGACGCGTCTCGTTATTGGCTTCCTGGTAGTAGACGTCGTAGCCCGCCAGCTGGATTACGCGAATCCCCACATCCTGCGCCAGCCGAATCGCTTTGCGCATAATCTCCAGGCCCTGCGCCCGTACCGCGTCGTCTTCGCTACCGAGCGGGAAGCGCCGATGGGCGCTCAGGCACATTGAGGGCACGCGCACCCCGGTTTCCGCAATCGCGTTAACCAGCGCGAAGCGCTGCTCCCGGCTCCAGTCGAGCCGGGCCAGGCGGTCATCAGTTTCATCGACCGACATTTCGACGAAATCAAAACCGAGCGCCTTAGCCAGCCGCAGACGTTCCAGCCAGCACTCCCCGGCGGGGAGCGCTTTTTCATAGATGCCGAGCGGAATAGGTTTCGACAGCATAGCCGCTCCTTAGCCCCACAGCTGGGCGATCGAACGTTTAAACTGCCGCGCGGCTTCCACCGGGGAAGCGGCGTCGCGAATGCTGCGACCGGCGATAAAGACGTGGATCGGAATCCCCTGGAACAGCGGCAAATCCTCCAGCGCCAGGCCGCCGGTGACGGTGACTTTAAAACCCATATCGGACAAACCTTTGATCGCGCTGATATCCGCCTCGCCCCACGCTACGCCGGCGGCCTGGGCATCGCGGCTGCGGTGATAAACCACCTGCTGAACGCCCGCTTCGCGCCACTCCTGCGCCTGCTCCCAGGTCCAGTAGCCGGTCAGTTCGATCTGGACGTCGCCCTTGAACTCTTTCGCCACGTCCAGTGCGCCTTTGGTGGTGTTGATGTCCGCGCAGCAGATCACGGTGACCCAGTCGGCGTTGGCTTCAAAGCACATGCGGGAGAGAATTTTACCAGCATCGGCGATTTTGGCGTCCGCCAGCACGATTTTGTTGGGATAGAGCGCCTTCAGGTCGCGAACGGCGCGTACGCCCTCAGCCACGCAGAGAATGGTACCGACTTCAATAATGTCCACTTCATCGGCTATCAGGCGCGTCGTTTCATACGCGGAAGACATAGATTGGTTATCGAGCGCAACCTGCAACATAGGTAATGACATTTTGGTGTTCCTTTTAAACGGCCGCTGCCGTAGCGTTATCAATTAATTCCAGGACTTCCTGCGCGGAGCGGCAGGCGCGTAAACGGTCAAAATTGGCTTCATCTTCAAACAGGTTGACGATCTGCATGATGCCGACTTCCTGATGGGTATTGGCATCCACGGCCGCCATGGTGATCAGGATGTCGACCGGGTCGTTATCCTCGTGATTGAAAACCAGCGGCGTTTTCAGCGTAACCAGCGCAAAGCCCGTTTTCTTCACCCCCTCTTCCGGCCGGCCGTGCGGCATCGCCAGACCGGGAGCAATCACAAAATAAGGGCCGTGCTGAGCAACGCCATCCAGAATGGCCTGGTAGTAGCGCGGCTCCACGACATCCGCCTTCACCAGTAAATCAACGCTCAGCTTGACGGCTTCCTGCCAGGTGCTGGCGTCAGCCTGTAAAAGGATGGAGTTGTTCTCCACCAGCGAATCACGTAATTTCATTTGGCGTCCTTACTTCACATCCTGCGGGAAGTGCGCTTTGATCACCTCCAGCAGTTTTGGGCCAAAATCCGCAGGCGAGAGCATGTTGCGCACGCCAACCACGTATTTGTTGCCGGAGACGCTAATCTCACCGGCGATATGGGTGGAGGCGATGATAATGTCCGCGCCGTTGAGTTCACTTTTGTATTCCCCCACCGCGCAGCTGTTTACCGTGTGATCGATATTTGACTGGGTCAAAAACTGGTCCACCTTCATCTTCATGATCATGGAACTGCCTTGCCCGTTGCCACATACAGCCAGAATACGTACGGTCATAGTCAAAACTCCTTATTGAGCAGAAGCATCTGCCAGTTGTTTTTCCGCGTCCTCTTCAGCGCGCAGCGTGCGCCCTGCGAAGAACATATAAGCCAGTGCGATAATGATAATGACGGCCATAAACGCGATACCGATGGAGGCGAAGCCCTGCATCATCGGCGGCGCCAGAATTGACCAGTCCGCCATGCCCATCCAGGCGCTCATGCCGGTCAGCTTCACCGCCCAGACGCAGCCAAAGATTTCGATCATGCCCATCACCAGACAAATCTTGAGCGCCGCGCGCCAGCCGCCAAAGTGGTTAGCAAAGACGCCGATGGTGGCGTTCGAGAAAAACATCGGGATAAAGCCCGGAATAATCAGAATGGAAGAGCCGAAGCCGACCAGAATACCGACGGCGATCAGCTGGCCGATGGTGCCCCACATAAAGCCCCAGACGACGGCGTTTGGCGCAAAGCTATAGATCGCCGCACAGTCAATGGCCAGTACGGCGCCGGGAATCAGGCGCTGGGAGATGCCGTTGAACGCCTCGGAAAGTTCGGCGACGAACATGCGCACGCCCTGGGTGATAATGAAAATCGCGACGGCGAACGAGAAGCCCGTTTGCAGGATATAGACCGTCCAGTGGGTGTTACCCGCCATCGCCTGTACGGTGTCGATGCCGAAGGAGAGCAGAATCGCGCCGAAGAAAATGGTCATCACGATGGCCGTGGAGACAATGTTGTCGTGAAAGATGTTCAGCCAGCCCGGCAGCTTAAGATCCTCAACGCTCTCCTCTTTTTTGCCCAGATACGGGGCGACCTTGTAAGCAATCCATGAAGCGAACTGCTGCTGGTGTCCGATGGAGAAGCCGCAGCCGTCGGTCACTTCCTGAGTCGGCTTATACATCATGTTCGAGGTAATGCCCCAATAGAGCGACACCAGTACCGCCGTACAGATGATGGTCGTCCACATCGGGTAGCCGAAGATGTAAAAAGAGACGGCGATCAGCCCCGCCTGCTGGAACATGATGTGCCCGGTCAGCATGATGGTGCGAATACCGGTAATACGCCGCAGCAGGACATAACAGATATTCAGCGCCAGGGCTAACAGCACGGCATAGCCCACCCAGCTGTAGGCGTCGCCCATGCGTTCGATCGTGGCCATCATTGACGCGTAGGTATCGGAGATAGCGCCGTTAATGCCGTAAACCTCAGACATTTTCGCCACGACCGGCTTAAACGTGCTGGTCAGAATGCCGGAGCCGGCCTGCAGCAGCATAAAACCGATAATGGTTTTAATCGTCCCTTTAACAATAACGCTGGCGCTTTTGCGCAGCAGGATATAGCCCAGGCAGGTCACAATACCCAGCAGCAGCGGGGCGTTGGTCATAACCTGGTTAAAGAACACGGTAAAGATGTGGTAGAGAATCTCCATAACACACTCCAGAAGGTGGACGCTCTGAACGCACGCTACGCCCAGGTTGGTTGTTGCGATCACTCTAATAATCAAGAATAATCACAACAAGATTATATTTGATTAAATGTGACGCACGCCGCAAATAATCACACAATCCGCCATCGTATTAATTCTCATTTCTACAAAATGTAAAATAGTATATTTAAATCAATGAAATAAAACCTAACTCATGTCATAACGTCAGCCTGCCCCTCTTTTTACTCTCCACGATTCCCCTCATGAAGGGCAAATTTCAGGATTGCAATCTTGAACAAACGGTGCCAGTATTCGTCAAAACAAATCACATCGTGATTATTTTTGATAATATGTGAGGGAAAAACAAATGAGTAAAGTACAAACCATCACCCGCGAATCATGGATCCTGAACACTTTTCCGGAGTGGGGTAGCTGGCTGAACGAAGAAATTGAACAAGAGCAGGTTGCGCCGGGCACCTTTGCCATGTGGTGGTTGGGCTGTACGGGCATCTGGCTGAAATCCGAAGGCGGAGCCAATATCTGCGTCGATTTCTGGTGCGGTACCGGCAAGCAAAGCCACGGGAACCCGCTGATGAAAACGGGCCACCAGATGCAGCGTATGGCCGGCGTGAAGAAGCTCCAGCCAAACCTGCGCACCACTCCGTTTGTTCTCGATCCGTTCGCTATTCGCCAGATCGACGCCGTACTGTCCACTCACGATCATAACGATCATATTGATGTGAACGTGGCCGCCGCGGTCATGCAGAACTGCGCCGAGGACGTGCCGTTCATCGGCCCGCAAACCTGCGTCGACCTGTGGATGGGCTGGGGCGTTCCAAAAGAGCGCTGTATCGTGATGAAACCAGGGGATGTGGTTAAAATAAAGGATGTTGAAATCCACGCGCTTGACGCTTTTGACCGTACGGCCCTGATCACCTTACCCGCGGATCAAAAAGCCGCAGGCGTCCTGCCGGACGGAATGGATCAGCGCGCGGTGAACTATTTGTTCAAAACGCCGGGCGGCAACCTGTATCACAGCGGCGATTCCCACTACTCCAACTACTACGCGAAGCACGGTAACGAACACCAGATCGACGTGGCGCTGGGCTCCTATGGCGAGAACCCGCGCGGTATCACCGACAAAATGACCAGCGCCGATATCCTGCGCATGGCCGAGTCGCTGAATGCTAAAGTGGTAATCCCGTTCCATCACGATATCTGGTCAAACTTCCAGGCCGATCCGCAGGAAATCCGCGTTTTGTGGGAGATGAAAAAACATCGTCTGCAGTATGGCTTTAAGCCTTTCATCTGGCAGGTGGGCGGAAAATTCACCTGGCCGCTGGATAAAGACAACTTCGAATACCATTATCCGCGCGGATTCGACGATTGCTTCACGATGGAACCGGACCTGCCCTTTAAGTCGTTCCTGTAAGGCTTCTCCGGCGGGACCGCCCGCCGGAAATTATCCCCGTCAGCATTAGTATTTTCACCTGATTTCAAATATCATCTTTGCTTATCACTTTTAATCGGATTTGCTCATGACGGAAGCGCAAAGACATCAAATTTTACTGGATTTGCTGGCACAAACGGGATTTGTCACCGTGGAGCAGGTGATTTCCCGGCTGGGAATTTCTCCGGCGACGGCACGACGCGATATCAACAAACTCGACGAAAGCGGCAGGCTGAAAAAAGTCCGCAACGGCGCGGAAGCCATCAGCGAGCAGCGCCCGCGCTGGTCGCCAATGAATATTCACCAGGCGCAAAACCACGATGAGAAGGTACGGATTGCGCGTGCGGCTTCGCAGCTGGTCAACCCTGGCGAAAGCATCGTCATTAACTGCGGCTCTACCGCATTCCTGCTTGGGCAGGAGCTGTGCGGCAAACCGGTACAGATCATCACCAACTATTTGCCGCTGGCCAACTATCTGATCGATCAGGAACACGACAGCGTCATCATTATGGGCGGGCAGTATAACCGCAGCCACTCTATCACCCTGAGCCCGCAGGGCAGCGAAAACAGCCTGTATGCCGGGCACTGGATGTTCACCAGCGGCAAAGGGTTGACCGCCGAAGGGCTGTATAAAACCGATATGCTGACGGCGATGGCGGAGCAAAAAATGCTTAACGTCGTCGGCAAACTCGCGGTCCTGGTCGACAGCAGCAAAGTCGGCGAACGCGCCGGAATGCTCTTTAGCCAGGCCGGGCAAATCGACCTGGTGATTACCGGTAAACAGGCGGATGAGGCGATCCTCAAGCAGCTTGAGGATCAGGGCGTACAGGTGATTCGCGTTTAAAGGTGACGTTGAAAAAAGTCCACCGTCGCGGCTAACGCTTCCGGCGTAATGCGGTGGCGGACGCCTTTCTGCCAGAGGCAGGTTAAATTGTCGGCCAGCGCGTTTTGCTGCAGCGCCTGCTGCAGGCGGAAGGTTTCCCCCGGCGGCACGACATCATCTTCATCGCCGTGCCAGAGCAGCAGCGGACGGCTGGCCAGGGTCGCCAGCTGCTGGCTGACGTCCCACGCCACCAGCTGTTCTGCATCGAACGAAGGCGAAGGGAAAAGCGCCTGCGAGAGCGAACTGAAATAGCCTGACCCCATCAGGCAGGCTACGCTTTTCAGCTCCGGGTGGTGGGTCATAATCCCTAATGCCGTCATTCCGCCCATTGATGCGCCTGCCACCGCCAGCCTGTCGTCAGCAAGCCATCCCCGATCCCGAATCGCCTCCTGTAGTGCCGGAAATTCAATAAAATTGTTCATCAGAATCGGCCAGAAGCGCTGCATCCGCCCCTGCTCGTCTCCCCGGTAGCGCGCGCCGTGTTCCGCTGCATCAGGCATAATCACCCGAAACCCCGCCTCTGCAAGCGCAACGGCAAAATAGCTGTAGACCAGCTTAGAAGAGGTAAAACCATGATAAAAGACAATGCAAGGCAGCGCCGTATCCACGGCGCCCTGCGGGTATGCATGGAGAACCTCCCCACCCGCAAGGTTACGCATTTCTAATGCAATCATTTACCGTCTCCTTTCTCTCAAGTGATGTTATGTTATTACTCAAGTCGCTCGTTCGCACATGATTCATAATCTTGAGAACCAGATTACGCTTTCACGATATTTTCATTCGAAAATCGCGTACGGGATAACAATTTGGGAACATTCCCCGGAAATGACATTCAGGCTACCACTACACTATGACTAACAGGAAACGAGATATGGTTATGCGTAGGTTTGCACCGTGGTTAATGGCAATCGCTTTAACCGGCTGTAGCGCCCTACAGGGGACGCCAAAGGCGCCGCCGCCGGCAACCGACCATCCACAAGAGATCCAGCGTAATCAGACGGCGGGTCTGCAGAAGATGGGGACGGTGAGCGTATTAATGTACGGCTCACCGATGGATGTCGAGGCTGCGCTAAAGGTCAAAGCTGAGGCGGCTAAAGCGGATTACTACGTCATCATAATGATTGATGACACCATGGTTCCGGGCCAGTGGTATTCGCAGGCAATTTTGTACCGTAAATAGCGGTCAACCTTTAAGCCAGCTTTACACTGCTTTGCATCCATTCACGTTCTCCTGTGCATAATAACGTTCGGCCAGCTGTAACCTGGCAGAACGTTAGCAACGGACTGCCCTCAGGACTATGTGAAATGGAGCTGACGATGAAACGAACTTTTACCCTACCCAGCCTGATGTTGACCACCGTCACGGCCAATACTTCCGCGCAGTCAGCGGAGTTTGCCAGCGCTGACTGCGTAACGGGCCTGAACGAAATTGGCCTGATTTGCGTTAACAACATCTCGGGCAGCCAGCAGGATGTTGAACACGCTATCGCCGTGCAGGCCGATGAGCAGGGCGCCTCCTGGTATCGCATCGTCCAGATGTACGAGGAGCAGCAGCCGGACAACTGGCGGGTACAGGCCATTCTTTATGCCTGAGGCGCCTGTCGTCCACGCCCCGTTGCCCGTAACAGTAAGTCATCCAGCGTCTGCTCATCCAGCCGCATGCCGCCGCGCGCGTCGAGCATCATACGGCACCAGGCCTCTGCCAGCGGCGGTGACGCGAAGCGTAATAGCTGCGCCCCAACGCCCAGCATATAGACCAGCCGGGTAATCTCCCGCCCCTGCTCTTCCAGAGGCCGCCGTAGCCACTGCTGCAGCTGCCGCCACGTCCGATCGAAATGACGATTTTGCCCTTTCACTTCCGCGCACTCCGCCGCCAGAAGTTCGAGCGCCGCCGGCTGCTTCATCAGAACCCGCATCACGTCCAGACACATAATATTACCGGAACCTTCCCAGATGCTGTTTACCGGCATTTCACGGTACAAACGCGGTAATTCACTCTCTTCACAATAGCCTGAACCGCCCAGTACCTCCATCGCCTCGGCGACGAACGCGATCCCGGATTTGCAGACAGCAAATTTCGCGGCGGGCGTGAACAGCCTTGCCCATAGCGCTTCCTGCACATCGTCGCGCCTGTCCCAGGCCCTCGCCAGGCGGAACAGAAAGGCGGTTTGCCCTTCCAGCCGCAGCGCCATCTGCCCCAGAACCTGACGCATTATCGGCTGATCGACCAGATTTTTACCAAATGCCTGACGCTGCAGAGCATGGTATAGCGCTACCGAATAGGCCCGGCGCATCAGCGCATGGCTACCCAGCGCGCAGTCAAAACGGGTCAGGCCGCCCATTTTGAGAATTTGCCGGACGCCATCGCCCTCTTCTCCGACCAGCCAGCCGCAGGCATTGAAAAACTCGACTTCGCTGCTGGCGTTCGCGCGGTTACCTAATTTATCTTTCAGCCTTTCCAGATGTACACCGTTACGCTGGCCATCCGGCAACAGGCGCGGAACAAAAAAGCAGGAGAGGCCCGCCGGCGCCTGAGCCAGCACCAGATGAGCATCGCTCTGCGGTACCGAGAAAAACCATTTATGTCCGATCAGATGATAAAAGCCTTCTGCGCTTTTCTCCGCTCGCGTCGTGTTGCTCAGGACATCGGACCCGCCCTGCTTTTCCGTCATCCCCATCCCGATAAGCAGCCCGCGTTTCTGATTACCCGGCACAAGGTGCGGATCGTAGCGATCGCTTAATAGCGGCGATAGCCAGTCGCTAAAAGTCTCGGGTAAGGAGCGCTGCAGCAATGGAATCGCGGCAAAGGTCATGGTGGTGGGACACAGGGTGCCCGCCTCGACCTGCGCATGCAGCATAAAGCGGGCAGCGCGGGCAACGAAGGCGCCTTCACGAGCCTCTTCCTGCCAGGCAAGATTATGTACCCGGTTAGCGCACAGCCCCTGCATCAGTAAATGCCAGGCGGGGTGGAAACGAACATCGTCAAGACGCGATCCCGTTGCGTCATAGCGCAGCAGTTCCGGCGGATTGCTGTTGGCCAGGCGCCCCAGCTCCAGCGATTCGGCCGTCCCCAGCTGTTGGCCAATGCTCGCCAGCAGATCGCCATCCCAGCCCGCGCCTTCGCGGACGACGGCTTCACGCAGGGCGGTATCGGACAGGAATAAGTTACTGTTACATAGCGGCGAGGGTTGATTAAATACGGTATGAGTTTGCCAGTGCATTATGTTTCCCTCCTTCAATGGCTCTATCCATAAGTATGGACAACGGCGCACTTTCCGTCAGAGAACTCTGTTATAAAGTTCTCTCACAATCAGAAAGGGAATTTCATGATTCATTTAATTATTGAAGATCGGCAAAATGCGCCGAACTATATTCCGCTTATCCACCGCCATCTTCCTCATCTCGCGATGAGCGCTATCAAACAGAACCTGAACGCTTCCGGTTACGTCACCTCATTTGATGAAAACAAAATCTGCGATGACATTCTGGAAGAGCAGAATCCTATTGGAAATTTTCTTAATCTCATCAAAGTATTAAAGAATCGAGGCGCGCAGCTTAAATTCCTCGAGCAAACGGGAGATGAACCGGGAGAGGAATTACCCTTGAGCCAGGTCCTGAACTATGTTGAAAGAGGTCTCGACATTGCCCGTCGGATAGAGCGAGAAGGCGGTCAGAACTGAAGAAGATAAGCCATTCCAGAGAATGGCTTATTTGGAAAGAAGAGATTAGCTGCGCTGGCGTACCGCTTCAAACAGGCAAATACCGGTGGCGACCGATACGTTCAGCGACGACACGCTACCGGCCATCGGGATGCTGATCAACTCGTCGCAGTGCTCCCGGGTCAGGCGGCGCATGCCTTCGCCTTCCGCCCCCATGACCAGCGCCAGCGATCCGGTCATTTTGCTCTGGAACAGCGTATGATCGGCCTCGCCGGCGGTACCGACGATCCAGACGTTCTCTTCCTGCAGCAGACGCATGGTACGCGCCAGGTTGGTGACGCGGATCAGCGGGACGTTTTCCGCCGCGCCGCAGGCCACTTTTTTCGCCGTGGCATTCAGCTGCGCAGAACGGTCTTTGGGGACAATCACCGCATGCACGCCAGCGGCGTCAGCGCTACGTAAACAGGCGCCGAGGTTGTGCGGATCGGTCACGCCGTCAAGGATCAAAAAGAACGGCTGATCGAGAGAGGCGATCAGATCCGGCAGATCGTTCTCCTGATACTGACGTCCGGGCTTCACGCGGGCAATAATTCCCTGATGAACGGCGCCTTCGCTTTTCTCATCCAGAAACTGGCGGCTGGCGACCTGAATCACCACGCCCTGCGCTTCCAGGGCATGGATCAGCGGCATAAGGCGCTTATCCTCACGGCCTTTCAGAATAAAGACTTCCTGAAAACGTTCAGGAGCGCGCTCCAGCAGTGCCTGCACCGCGTGGATGCCGTAAATCATTTCACTCATTTATCTACTCGTTTAGGTTCTGTTATCCGTTCCCTTCCCCCCGCCCCGCCACGATGTCGGGAGGCGCGGGGGGGAAAGGGAATCGCACTACTCAGCGATATTCTTTTTCTTCGCCGCGCGCTTGGCTTTGGTCGCTGCGGCTATCTTCTGGGTTTTCTCCGACGGCTTCTTCGCTTTCTTCTCGCCTTTTGGCTGAGCGGCTTTCGGCTGAGACTGACCTTTCTGTTTGCGGAATGCGCTATCCGGCTCGAAGTTTACCTGCTTGCCCGCCTGACGGCGACGTCCGGAAGATTTACCTGCGCCGCCCTTCTTCGCTTTTTCACGCTCGGTCTTACCGACGTTGCGCGGCGCGCGCTCGCTGGAGATAAGCGAGAAGTCAATTTTACGCTCGTCCATGTTGACCGCTTCAACGCGCACTTCCACGCGATCGCCCAGTCGATAGGTCTGGCCGCCGGATTCACCAATCAGACGCTGCCCGACCTGATCGAAGCGGTAGTAGTCGTTATCGAGGGAAGAGACGTGCACCAGACCATCAATAAACAGCTCATCCAGACGGACGAAGAAACCAAAGCCGGTCACGCTGGCAATCACGCCCTTAAAGACGTTACCCACCTGATCCAGCATGAAATCACACTTCAGCCAGTCCGAAACATCGCGCGTCGCTTCATCAGCACGACGCTCGGTCATCGAACAGTGCGCCCCCAGCTGCAGCATCTCGTCCATGCTGTAGTGCCAGCCGCCGGTCTCGGTGCTATTGCCTTTATGTCCCTGCTCTTTCGCCAGTAAATACTTGATTGCGCGATGCAGCGAAAGGTCAGGATAGCGGCGAATCGGCGAGGTGAAGTGGGCATAGGATTGCAGCGCCAGACCAAAGTGGCCGCGGTTTTCCGGGTCGTATATCGCCTGTTTCATCGACCGCAGCAGCATGGTTTGCAGCATCTCTGCATCCGGACGATCGGCGATAGAGGTCAGTAATTCCGCATAGTCGCGCGGCTCCGGCTTGTTGCCGCCAGGCAGTTCAAGCCCCAGCTCCGCGAGCACCGAACGGAATGCGGTAATCGCTTCCGTACTCGGTTTGTCATGGATACGGAACAGCGCCGGTTCCTCGGCCTTCTCAACGAAGCGCGCAGCGGAGATGTTCGCCAGGATCATGCACTCTTCAATCAGCTTGTGCGCGTCGTTACGCTGAGTCTGCTCAATACGTTCAATGCGGCGTTCAGCATTAAAGATGAATTTAGCTTCTTCACTCTCAAATGAGATACCGCCGCGCTCTTCACGCGCGCCGTCCAGCACTTTGTAGAGGTTATGCAGCTCTTCAATATGCTTAACCAGCGGCGCGTACTGCTCACGCAGATCCTGGTCGCCCTGCAGCATATGCCAGACTTTGGTATAGGTCAGACGGGCATGGGAGCTCATCACCGCTTCGTAGAATTTGAAGCCGGTCAGACGCCCCTTGGCCGAAATCGTCATTTCACAAACCATACAGAGCCTGTCGACCTGAGGATTCAGTGAACACAGGCCGTTAGAGAGCACTTCAGGCAGCATCGGAACCACCTGAGACGGGAAGTAGACCGACGTGCCGCGGCTGCGCGCTTCGCCATCCAGCGGCGTACCCGGGCGCACGTAGTAGCTCACATCGGCGATCGCCACCCACAGACGCCAGCCACCGCCGCGTTTCTTCTCGCAGTACACGGCATCATCAAAGTCACGGGCGTCTTCGCCATCAATGGTGACCAGCGGCAGGCTGCGTAAATCAACGCGCCCTTGTTTCGCCTCTTCCGGTACCTGTTCTTTCAGGCCGGCGACCTGTTTTTCGACCGCTGGCGGCCAGACGTAGGGAATTTCATGGGTGCGCAGGGCCATATCGACCGCCATGCCGGTACCCATATTGTCGCCGAGGACCTCAACGATCTTGCCGACCGCTTTGGTGCGGCGGGTTGGGCGCTGGGTCAGCTCAACCACCACCACAAACCCCATTCGCGCGCCCATGATCTGTTCCGGGGGGATCAGGATATCGAAGCTCAGGCGGCTGTCATCCGGCACCACGAAGCCAACGCCCGCATCGGTAAAGTAGCGACCCACAATCTGGCCCGTTTTTGGCACCAGTACGCGGACAATACGCGCTTCGCGACGGCCTTTACGGTCGGCGCCCAGCGGCTGCGCCAGCACCTGATCGCCGTGAATACAGGTTTTCATCTGCTCGGACGACAGATACAGGTCATCTTTACGGCCTTCAACGCGCAGGAAGCCATAACCATCGCGATGACCGATAACGGTCCCTTTCAGCAGGTCAAGACGTTCCGGCAGCGCATAGCACTGACGACGCGTAAAGACCAGTTGACCATCGCGTTCCATTGCGCGCAGTCTGCGGCGCAATGCTTCTTGTTGTTCTTCGCCTTCAATATTCAGCTCTATTGCCAGCTCATCTCGGCTAGCCGGTTTTTCGCGTTTTGCTAAATGATCGAGGATAAATTCCCGGCTCGGGATTGGATTAGCGTATTTTTCAGATTCGCGGTCCAGGAAAGGATCTTGTGACATGTCGGTTCCTCCGTTGTCATCTCCAGTGAAGTTTACGTCACTCCACCAGCAATAATTTATAAAGCGGTTGATTCTTTTCAACCAAATCGGCCAGCGTGTAGTTATCCAGTTCCTTGAGAAAACTTTGCGCGGCTTCAGCAAGCGCCTGTTTCAGACGACAGGCGGGCGTAATATGGCAAAATTCGCTGCTGCAGTTGACCAACGAGAGCGGCTCCAGATCGCGAACAACATCACCCACGCGAATCATATTTGCCGGTTTCCCCAGACGAATTCCCCCGTTTTTTCCCCGTACCGCCGTCACGTACCCCACGCGACTTAGCTGATTGATTATTTTAACCATATGATTACGGGAAACGCCGTAAACCTCCGTCACTTCGGAGATGCTGGTCATTCTTCCATCCGGTAGCGACGCCATATAAATCAGCGCGCGTAATCCGTAATCAGTGAAACTCGTTAACTGCACAATCAACCTCAGGGAAAAGAAAAACAGAGTGCGTCGGTAGACAATTACTATTGATGATAAACCAGCCAGCGCTCAGGCCGCTAATTTATTTAAATGGGGCGGGCGAACAGCAAAAACAAGAGGCGCCTTAACGGCGCCCCTGGAGATCGTTATGCGTCGAACGGATCGCGCAAAATCATCGTCTCGGTACGGTCAGGACCGGTAGAGATAATATCAACCGGTACGCCGGTCAGCTCTTCAATGCGTGCGATGTAGTTCAGCGCTGCCTGCGGCAGACCGCTGCGCTCTTTCACGCCAAAGGTGGTTTCAGACCAGCCCGGCATGGTTTCGTAAATCGGCTCGATGCCTTCCCAGTTGTCAGCAGCCAGCGGAGTGGTCGTCACTTCGCGGCCATCCGGCATCCGGTAGGCTACGCAGATTTTAACTTCTTTCAGGCCGTCCAGGACGTCCAGCTTAGTCAGGCAGAAACCGGACAGGGAGTTAATCTGCACCGCGCGGCGCACCGCTACGGCATCCAGCCAGCCGGTACGACGACGACGGCCGGTGGTAGCGCCAAACTCGTTACCCTGCTTGCACAGGAACTCGCCGGTTTCATCAAACAGCTCAGTCGGGAACGGACCCGCACCTACGCGAGTGGAGTAGGCTTTGATGATACCCAGAACGTAGTCTACATAACGCGGACCCAGACCGGAGCCGGTCGCCACGCCACCTGCGGTGGTGTTGGAAGAGGTTACGTACGGATAGGTACCGTGATCGATATCGAGCAGCGTACCCTGTGCGCCTTCAAACATGACGAAATCGCCACGCTTGCGCGCCTGGTCAAGCAGATCGGAAACGTCAACAACCATCGCGGTCAGGATGTCGGCAATCGCCATGACGTCATCGAGAACTTTCTGGTAGTCAACCGCTTCAGCTTTGTAGAAATTCACCAGCTGGAAGTTGTGATATTCCATCACTTCTTTCAGTTTCTCAGCGAAGGTGGCTTTATCAAACAGATCGCCAACGCGCAGACCGCGGCGAGCCACTTTATCTTCGTAAGCCGGGCCGATACCGCGACCGGTCGTACCGATAGCTTTCGCGCCGCGCGCTTTTTCACGCGCGACATCCAGCGCAACGTGATATTCGAGGATAAGCGGGCACGCTTCAGAAAGCAGCAGACGCTCGCGGACAGGGATACCACGGTCTTCCAGACCTTTCATCTCTTTCATCAGCGCAGCCGGAGAAAGCACGACACCGTTACCGATGATGCTGGTGACATTCTCGCGAAGAATACCTGATGGAATGAGATGGAGGACGGTTTTTTCACCGTTGATTACGAGAGTATGGCCGGCGTTGTGACCGCCCTGATAGCGCACAACATATTTAGCCCGTTCAGTCAGGAGATCGACGATCTTCCCTTTACCTTCGTCACCCCATTGGGTGCCCAGTACGACGACGTTGTTACCCATTTTTCAAAATCACCGTTTGCTTAAAAATGGATTCTACCATCGCTTTTTCAGAGTTACAGCACTTTTTGCACTCAAAAGGCGGGAAATTAGTCTACTTTACGCTCAGCCAATCGTTTTCCTCAACATGTAGTAGATGACGATACCGGCAACCACAAGACCTCCGCCAAACCGGCGTAATAAATTATCCGGTAATTGGCTCATCGTGGCGACCATTCGACGCCACGCGCGCGGATAAAGCAACGGCCCAAGCCCTTCAAGTACTAAAACCAGCGCCAGTGCCAGCCAAATTGTAGAGTTCATTATTCACCTTTATTTAAGTACAGCCACCGTCGCTCACCCCTGTGAGTCGTTGCTCAATTCATATTCTCCGGTATTTCATCATTGTTATGAACCGGCTTTATGAAACAAAATACATAACCCATTGGCGAACCCAAATCCGCTGCGAACATTGTAAAAAAGGCGCCTCAACGGGCGCCTTTTTGCTTACTCATTGCTTATCAGCGGGTCGCTGACGTGGGTGATTTCATATAGCGGAAGAAATCGCTGTCCGGGCTGAGAACCATTACATCCTGATTGCTCTGGAAGCTGTTCTCATACGCACGCAGGCTACGGATAAAGGCATAGAAGCCTGGATCCTGGCTGAATGCATCAGCAAACAGTTTCGCCGATTCAGCATCGCCTTCACCGCGCAGAATACGACCCTGACGCTCGGCTTCCGCCAGCGTTTTGGTCACTTCATAATCCGCGGTCGCGCGCAGTTTTTCAGCTTCTTCCTGACCCTGTGAACGGTGACGACGCGCTACCGCTTCACGCTCGGCGCGCATACGGTTGTAGATCGCTTCAGACACTTCGGCAGGCAGGTTGATCTGTTTAATACGCACGTCGACGACTTCAATACCCAGCGCCGCCATACTGTTCGGGTTGATCACCTGAACCTTACCGTTCGTTTCTGCTTCAACACGCTCCGCCGCTTTAGCAATCGCGTCATCGGCAGCCGGCGTACTGACTTCATCTTCTGTGCCCGCAGAACCTGAGTTCAGCGCATCGCGGACTTCCAGGGTCAGACGGCCGCGGGAGTCGGTCACGATGTCTTTCACATCCAGACGGCCAATTTCAGAACGTAGACGGTCAGAGAATTTACGCTTCAGCAGCACCTCGGCCTGGGAAACGTCACCGCCGCCGGTTGCCAGGTAGTAACGGCTAAAGTCGCTGATGCGCCACTTGATGTAAGAGTCAACAATCAGGTCCTTCTTCTCTTTGGTAACAAAGCGGTCGGCCTGGTTGTCCATCGTCTGGATACGCGCATCAAGCATCTTCACGGATTCAATAAAAGGAATCTTGAAGTGAAGGCCAGGCGCGTACACCAGCGGTTTGTTTTCATCGTCGCGCAGAACTTTACCAAAACGCAGCGTAATGCCGCGCTCGCCCTCTTTGACCACAAAGATGGACATGTAGAGCACCACCAGCACGATGACAATTATCGCGATAACAGATTTACGCATCGTTATTCCCCCTGACGCTGGTAGTCGTTACGCTGCGCGTTGGCGCGGCGTTGGTCCATAATGGTGCCTCCCGTAGAGGTAGAAGCGTTACTGGCGCTGTTTGAGCTGGCTGCAGGCGGCAGACGCAGCAGATCGCTTGCGCCACTGCTATCGCTCTTTGCCGCCGGCGCGCCGGCGCCTTTCAGCATCTGATCCAGAGGCAGAACCATCAGGTTGCTCCCCTTATCGTTAACCAGCACTTTGCGCGTATGGCTCAGCACTTTTTCCATGGTTTCGATATACAGACGCTCGCGGGTAATTTCCGGAGCCGCTTTATACTCAGGCAGAATTTTTGCAAAACGAGCCACTTCACCCTGCGCTTCAAGAACGGTCTGGGTCTTATAGGCGCGAGCCTCTTCAAGGATACGCTGCGCCTGACCGTTAGCCCGCGGCTGGACTTCGTTGGTGTAAGCTTCCGCTTCACGAATGTACTGCTGTTCGTTTTCACGCGCGGCAATCGCATCATCAAACGCGGCTTTTACTTCCTCCGGCGGACGCGCCGTCTGGAAGTTGACGTCGAGCAGGGTGATACCCATGTTGTACGGACGAATGGTCTCTTCCAGCTCGCGCTGGGTATCGCTACGAATGACGGTACGTCCTTCGGTCAGGATACGGTCCATGGTGTATTTACCGATCACGCCACGCAGGGCGCTGTCGGTGGCCTGACGCAGGCTGTCGTCCGCGCTGGTGACGCTAAACAGATAGCGTTCCGGATCGGTCACGCGGTACTGCACGTTCATCTCAACGCGCACGACGTTTTCGTCAGACGTCAGCATGACGCCGGAAGCCGCCAGTTCGCGGACCGACTCAACGTTAACCGCCTGAACGTTATCAATGAAAGTAGGTTTCCAGTTAAGGCCAGGCTCAACCAGATGGCTAAATTTACCAAAGCGAGTGACGACGCCACGTTCAGCTTCTTTAATGGTATAGAAACCGCTGGCTGCCCAGATAATAACCGCAGCGGCGGCAACGATGCCGACGATACGTCCGCCCATTGGCCCGCGAGGTCCCTGAGAGCCGCTACCGCCGCCCAGTCCACCTTTTCCGCCACCCAGGCCGCCAAGTTTTTTACTTAGCTTACGGAAGATATCATCCAGATCGGGAGGTCCCTGCTCGCGACCGCCTTTGTTGCCATTTCCCCCAGAGTTGCCGCCTTGGTTATTGCTGCTTCCCCACGGGTCGCGGTCCTGTCCGTTATTACCGGGCTGATTCCACGCCATGTATATGCTCCATATTTGTTTTTGATATCCCCACAGGGGTCAATATCTTCAGGCAAGCTGCAAGGTCAAATCACGTATTCAACCAGCGCTGGCTCTTGTTTACAGAGGCGACGCCAGTCAACGATCGGCATGCGCACCTGCAGACCAACGCTACCGTCATCCTCCATCCACTCTTTCTCTATCGCCTGAAGCTGATAGAACCGGCTTCTCAACCGACCTTCCTGCGGTGGCAGGCGCAGCGTGTGCTGGGCCACTTCACCAGAAAGCCGTTCCGTCAAAGCCTGAAAAAGCAGCGGTACGCCAACCCCGGTCTGGGCGGAAAGCCAGACCCGAATCGGTTTATTTTCTTCATCCCGATCGATACGCGGCTCAAAATCATCCAGCATGTCGATTTTATTCATGACCAGCAGCGCCGGGATCTCATCAGCTTCGATTTCCGCGAGCACCGTATTCACTGCGTCAATATTTTCCTGCACGCGCACATCGGCAGCATCAATGATATGCAGCAACAGCGTCGCCTGGCGCGTCTCCTGGAGCGTCGCTTTAAACGCGGCCACCAGATCGTGCGGCAGGTGGCGAATAAAGCCTACGGTATCCGCCAGGACGGTTTCGCCGACATCAGGGACATCAATCCGGCGCAGCGTTGGGTCCAGAGTGGCGAACAGCTGGTTCGCAGCATAGACCTCGGCTTCGGTTATCTGATTGAACAACGTGGATTTACCGGCGTTGGTATAACCGACCAGCGACACGGTTGGAATATCGGCTTTGGCGCGTGACCGCCGTCCCTGCTCACGCTGTTTTTCAACTTTTTCCAGTCGCGCCAGGATCTGCATAATACGGTTACGCAGCAAGCGGCGGTCAGTTTCGAGCTGGGTTTCCCCCGGGCCGCGCAAACCAATCCCGCCTTTCTGTCTTTCAAGGTGGGTCCAGCCGCGAACGAGGCGAGTCGCCATGTGGCGCAGCTGCGCCAGCTCGACCTGCAGTTTCCCTTCGTGGGTACGCGCTCGCTGGGCAAAAATATCTAAAATCAAGCCGGTACGATCGATAACCCGACATTCGCATAAGCGCTCCAGGTTTCGTTCCTGTGCCGGACTCAGGGCATGATCGAAGAGCACGACCGATGCACCGGTCGCTTTTACGGCTTCCGCAATTTCGACTGCTTTACCTTCACCAACAAAATACTTCGGGTGCGGTGCTTTACGGCTACCGGTAATCACCTGCATTGCTTCGACACCGGCGGAAGAGGCCAGAGTTTCAAACTCCTGGAGATCTTCCATATCTTTGTCTTGCGAAAAATAGATGTGTACCAGTACCGCCTGCTCACCGGCATCATAACGGTCAAACAAGCGTAAACCCCTTATAAAATACCAGCGGGGAACGCAGAAAACCTGGCTCCCCGACGTGGAAAAACAGCATCTGCCTTATTCGGCGTCTTCGCTGTCTTGCTGCGGCGCAGAAGAACCCTGCGCACCACCACCGTGGTGATAGTTGTTTGTACCGCCGCCAGCATTGTTGCTGTGGTGTGACACCGGGCGAGACGGGACAACAGTAGAAATTGCGTGCTTATAGACCATCTGGCTGACCGTGTTTTTCAACAGGATCACGAACTGATCGAAAGACTCAATTTGCCCTTGCAGCTTAATACCATTCACCAAATAAATAGAAACCGGAACACGTTCCCGACGCAAAGCGTTCAGGAACGGATCTTGTAAAGATTGCCCCTTAGCCATTCTCTCTTTTCCTTATATGTATGCTTGTTTTGTACTCAGAACCTTACGATTCTTAAAAAAATTACGCACGATACCCGTTCAATTGTACACGTTCAGTCCAGGCTAGCACCAACAACCTGTAATACTTTGTTGAACGCTTGTTCAGGTTGTTCACTGTCTAACCAGTGGATACCTTCCCAACCGCGCAGCCAGGTCACCTGACGTTTAGCTAACTGTCTCGTGGCGCAAACACCTCGATAAACCATTTCATCATACGGGATCTCGCCATTTAGGTAAGACCACATCTGGCGATATCCGACACAACGAATGGAAGGCATATCCGTATGCAAATCTCCCCGGGCAAAAAGCGCCCGCACTTCTGCTTCAAAACCTGAAGCCAACATCTGATGAAAACGCTGTTCTATGCGCTGATGGAGCAGTTCACGGCTCGCCGGGGCGATGGCGAACTGGTGCACCTTATACGGCAGAGCATCACCTGACGTTTGCGTCAGCTCCGTTAAAGTTTTACCCGAAATGAAAAAAACTTCCAGTGCTCGGGAAAGTCTTTGCGGATCATTTGGATGAATACGCGCGGCGGCAACCGGATCAATTTCCTGTAGCTGCTGGTGTAACGCGTTCCATCCCTGCTCTGCGGCCTGTTGCTCGATCCTGGCTCTGACCTCAGGGTCAGCCGAGGGTAGAGGCGACAATCCTTCCAACAACGCCTTGAAATACAACATCGTTCCGCCAACCAGTAGCGGAATTCGCCCGGCAGCGACGATATTGGCCATCTCTGCCAGCGCATCGCGGCGGAAATCCGCCGCGGAATAAGCCTCGGCCGGGTCAAGAATATCCAGCAGACGATGCGGCGCAGCGCTCAGCTCCGCGGCATCGGGCTTGGCCGTGCCTATGTCCATTCCTCGATAGATGAGGGCTGAATCAACGCTAATCAACTCTACTGGCAAAACTTTACGTAAGGCGATAGCCAATGCGGTTTTACCAGAGGCCGTCGGGCCCATTAAAAATATTGCCTTAGGCAGGCTTGCCTCAGTTACATCACTCATCTTTCAGGGCATTCATCGCCGAATGTAAATCAACAGGTTGTAACAGACCACCCGGCGGCGCTTTAACCAGCTGCGGACATAAGCGTTCTATATCCGCCAGGACGGCAATCGCCTGCGCCATGTTCCACTGCGCATGTTCGCTCGCCAGATTACGCGCCATCCACTGAGCAATATTGCCGACGTCGACGGTTTTTTGCTGCGCCAGGTAGCCTATCAGTTCAGGAATCAAGATTTGTAAATTTTGTTGTCTTAAGGGTAAAGGCACTGCGCGGACCGTCACGTGGTGCGCATCGGACTGGAGTTCAATCCCGACCTCAGCCAGCGCCGACTGCGCCTGCTTGAGCGCGTCTTTTTCCTCGTCGGACACTTTTATCCGCAGCGGGATAAGCAGCGGTTGGGCGCAAACCGCCTCTGCGCCCGGCGTTAGCTGCGCCTGGCGCAGCCAGCGCTCAGCAACCGGCAGAGCCAGCAGCGCTAACTTACCGCCGCGCTCCAGCAGCGCGCAGTCGCTATCGATAATCGTCAGTACGCGGCCAAAGCTTTGGCTATGGCCCGACAGGCCTTCCGCTGCCGGTGCGGGAGCCAGGGGTTTGCGCTCCGTGGCCGGCGTATCCAGCAGTTGGCGATAAAGCGCACCCTGCTGTTTTTGATAGCCTGGCTGCGCGTGCGGCCAGGCGGCTCCGCCAGATGAACCCGAGGCGGCGGACTCTCGCGAACCTCCGGTATTAAAACGCGGCGCGGCGGGCTCATCCCGGTAACGGGGAGCGGCGCTTTCACGCGCGACCGCTGGCTGGGCAAAATGATTGCCGCCCGCCGCAATGCGGTTTTCCGGCACCTGCCGCGGCGCGGGCTCATCGCCCTCTTCCGCCAACGGCACCTCCAGCTGCTGCTGCAGGACGCTCAGCACGCCCTGATAGATAAAGTCATGCACCAGGCGCGACTGATGAAAACGCACTTCATGTTTGGCCGGATGGACGTTCACATCCACCTGATGCGGATCTATCTTCAGATACAGCACAAAGGCAGGCTGCTGGTCGGCGCCCAGTTTGTCTTCACAGGCCTGGCGAATCGCGTGATTAATCAGGCGATCGCGCATCATCCGCCCATTGACGTAGCAATACTGAATCTCCGCCAGCGTCGGATTGGTATGTAGCGGATCGGCCACCCAGCCGCTGAGGGTCAGGTCGCCGTGCTGCCACTCAATCGCCAACGCGTGTTCGAGAAATGGCAGACCGCAGATCGCGCCCAGACGCCGCTCACGCTGGCCGTCCTGCGATACCGCCCGGTACTGGCGCACGGCCTTGCCGTTGTGGCTGAGGTTGATGGTCACGTCGAAGCGCGCCAGCGCAATGCGCCGCACGATCTCGTCGATATGGCCAAACTCGGTTTTCTCGGTGCGCATAAATTTGCGCCGGGCGGGGGTGTTATAAAACAGATCCAGCACTTCCAGCGTTGTTCCCACCGGATGCGCCGCCGGCTTCACGGTGACCGCCTGATCGCGCCCTTCGGCATAGGCCTGCCAGGCCTCCTGCTGATCTTCGGTACGCGAGGTCAACGTCAGGCGAGCCACTGAGCTAATACTGGCCAGAGCTTCGCCGCGAAAGCCGAGGCTAATGATCGCCTCAAGGTCATCCAGCGAAGCAATTTTACTGGTGGCGTGACGAGCCAGCGCCAGCGCCAGCTCGTCTTTTTTGATGCCGCAGCCGTTATCGCGAATGCGGATTAACTTCGCCCCGCCGCGCTCAATATCAATGTCGATGCGCGTCGCCCCGGCATCGAGGCTATTTTCCACCAGCTCTTTGACCACCGACGCCGGACGTTCCACCACTTCACCTGCGGCAATCTGGTTGGCGAGCTGCGGCGGTAGAACCTGAATCGGCATGGCCGTCTCCTTAATTTAACAACGTCCCGTCTGACGAACCTGCGCTGGCAGTCTGCGCGGCTGCCCCGCGCGGCGCGGATTGCAGAGGATGCTGCATAAAGTAGTTACGCAGGCCGTTATAAATCGCCTCTGCGACCTGCTGCTGATAAGCATCGCTACCCAGCAGCCGCTCTTCGCCGGTATTACTGATAAAACCCGTTTCCACCAGGATCGACGGGATATCCGGCGAACGCAGTACGCCGAGGCTGGCATGCTCAGGGCGACGCTTATGTAAATCGCCGATCCGCTGCAGCTGGCTCAGCACATTGGTCGCCACATCATACCCGACGCGCTGGGAATGGCCGAACTGTAAATCCAGCACCGCCTGGCTCAGGTAAGGGTCCGACTGGCTGTTGGCCAGTACATCGCCCGCGCCGCCCAGCAGTTCTGACTGTTTCTCATGCTGCTCGAGCCAGCCGGCCATTTCGCTGTTCGCGCGGCGGTTGGAAAGCACCCAAACCGAGGCCCCGGTAGCATCGCGATTCGGCGCAGCGTCGGCGTGAATCGAGACAAGGAAATTGGCGTTTTGCTTACGTGCGACGTCAGAACGCCCCATGACGGAAATGAAATAATCGCCGTCGCGCGTTAGCACGGGCCTGAACTGCGGATCGGCATTCAGCAGCGCGCGGAGCTTACGCGCAATCGCTATGGTCACATTCTTTTCTTTCGTGCCGTTCGGACCAATGGCTCCCGGATCCTGGCCGCCGTGGCCGGCGTCAATGGCGATAATCACTTTATCGTCGCCGGAAACGGTACGCGCCGCAGGACGCGTTACGCTACTGGTGTTGGTCACCGCGGTAAGCCGGTCGTTATCGGCTTTAAACGGGTTGCGCGCGGGTTCGCTCGGACGCACGGGCTGCGCCACGGGCCTTTCCGCCTGTCTAACCACCACTGGCTGAGGTGGAGGCGGAGGCGGCGCGTCGGCGTTAATCGTAAACACCACGGTGTAGTTAGAGCCGTTCTGCTGTTTCACCGCGCGGGTTTTGCCATCGGCGGTGAGATCCACCAGCAGGCGCAGCGACTGCGTATCCTGCGGCGTCCCGGAACGAATGCTTTTTACCAGATTATTGCCGCTAAACTGCAGCGGTAGCCCCTGGAGTACGCCAGTCTGTTTAATATCCAGCGCCACGATGCGTTTGCCCTGGGGGCTAAACGAATATTCAGGTTCGCCGATAAAGCTAATGGTAATGCGGGCCTGCCGATCGCCATTTGAGACCTGGATATCGGATAAACTTGCCGCAGTGGCCTGAATGCTGAACAGCATCAGTGCGGCGGCCAGCCAACTGGTTAAGCGATACATCATCCCGTCGTCCTTCAGGCTAATTAGCCAAACGCGCCAATAAAGACTCACCCAATGAGGAGACCGCGGTTACGCGCGCCTCACGCCCTTGTGCCTGATACTCAAGGTGAATTTCAACATCCGGGTCCGGAAGTACTCCCGTGCCCTGCTGAGGCCATTCCACCAGGCAGATAGCATCGTCAGTAAAATAATCGCGGATCCCCATAAACTCGAGTTCCTCAGGATCCGCCAGGCGATAAAGATCGAAGTGATAGACCATCAAATTATCGAGACTGTATGGCTCGACGAGGGTGTAGGTTGGGCTTTTAACGTTGCCACGGTGACCGAGAGCCTGAAGGAAACCGCGGCTAAAGGTGGTCTTACCCGCCCCTAAATCGCCATACAAATAGATGACCGTCGCGCCAGCGCATGCCTGCGCGACGCGGTTGCCAAGGCTTAAAGTCGCCTGCTCATCGGGTAAAGGAATCACTCGGTTAATCATGGTCTACGTCAATCACATCCGGGTTAACAACACGCCTGAGCGTGAAAAAAAGATCGGTCGCCAGCATTCCGCGGGTGCCGTGTCTCGCCGCCAGCCGATCGGCGGCTTCGCCATGAGCAACGCATCCGGCGCAGGCAGCATCATACGGCGTCAGGCGCTGGCCTAACAACGCAGCGATAATACCGGTCAGCACATCGCCCATCCCGCCGCTGGCCATCCCAGCGTTACCGGCGTCGATAATAGCCATTTCGCCCGTTTCGCTCGCCACGATCGTACCTGCACCTTTCAGCACCACGATGCCACCATAACGTTTTACCAGACGTTGTGCAGAATGTAAGCGATCGCTTTCAATTTCTGCCACACTCACGTTCAGCAGGCGGGCGGCTTCGCCGGGATGCGGCGTCAGCACGCGATTGTGACGTTTATCGGGATTGATTGCCAGCAGGTTCAGCGCATCCGCATCCCAGACCATTGGTTTGCGAAAATTCTCCGCCTGGCGTAGCGCATTTTTACCCCACTCGCCCTGCCCCAGACCCGGCCCAATCGCAATGACATCCGCCCAGTGCAGACTCTCTTCGAGAGAACGGGACGTCAGCTCATGGACCATCAGCTCCGGCCTGGCGGTCAGAATGGGGGCAATGTTGTCCCGGTGAGTCAGTACTCGCACCAGCCCGGCGCCCGCGCGCAGCGCCGCTTCACCGCTCATTCGTATGGCGCCCGCCGTCCCCGGTTCGCCGCCAATAATCACCAGCTTACCGTGGTCGCCTTTGTGCGAGGTTGGACGCCGCGGCGGCAGCCAGCCGGGGAGCTGCGAGGCATCGAAGCGACTGAGCGCCGTCGTTTGGCCTGCCAGCCAACCCTCAAGCCCCAGGGCGTGGTGATGCAAACGGCCAACGACATCGCGGGCTTTTCCGGTCAGCAGCCCCGGCTTAAGCGCGATAAAGGTGATGGTATGAGCGGCATGGATAACCGCGCCCGGCGTCGTCCCCGTTTGCGCATTCAGGCCGGAGGGGATATCCAGCGCCACAACCGCAGCCGGATGGGCGTTTGCCCGCGCGATCAGCGCCGCAACGTTTTCCCGGGGCGCGCTCTGTAACCCGGTACCGAGCAGGCCGTCAATAATCAGCGTGATATCTTCCGGCCAGGGGATGCTGGCGGCATGAATCGTGCCGCCGGCGTTGAGCCACTCCTCACGCGCGAGGCTGGCCTCTTCCGGCAGCGGCTTCTCGCTCTCCAGCGCCAGCAGCGTGACCTGAATGCCTCGCGACTGTGCCAGGCGAGCCACCACGTAGCCGTCGCCGCCGTTATTACCGTGGCCGCAGAGAATCAGCCAGTGCTGGCTTTCAGGATACTGGACGCGCGCAAGCTCAAAAGCCGCTTCGCCCGCACGACGCATCAGTTCATACAACGTCAGCCCAAGGGCATCCGCCGCCTCTTTTTCCGCTCGCCGTAGCGCCTCCGCCGACCAGATGATATGTGGTATACTCCCGGTGTTTTTCGTCATCGTATGGTCCATCATGTCACAGCCCCTCGATCTCAATCAGTTAGCGCAGCAAATCAAACAATGGGGCACAGAGTTGGGGTTCCAGCAGGTCGGTATTACCGATACCGATCTCAGCGCCAGCGAACCTAAACTGCAGGCGTGGCTGGATAAACAATACCACGGCGAAATGGCGTGGATGGCGCGTCATGGCATGATGCGCGCGCGCCCCCATGAGCTCCAGCCCGGTACCCTGCGCGTAATTAGCGTGAGAATGAACTATCTGCCCGCTAATGCCGCTTTCGCCCGTACCCTGAAAGACCCCGCCGTGGGTTACGTTAGCCGTTACGCCCTCGGACGGGACTATCACAAGCTATTACGTCATCGCCTGAAAAAATTAGGTGAGATGATTCAGGGACAGTGTGCTTCGCTCAATTTTAGACCTTTTGTCGATTCCGCGCCGATTCTTGAACGCCCTTTAGCCGAAAAAGCGGGGCTGGGATGGACAGGTAAGCACTCGCTCATCCTTAGCCGCGATGCCGGCTCGTTCTTTTTCCTCGGTGAATTGCTTATCGATCTCCCTCTTCCCATTGACCAGCCCGTCAAGGAAGAGTGCGGCCGCTGCGTTGCCTGCATGACCATCTGCCCAACCGGCGCCATCGTCGAGCCCTATACCGTCGATGCCCGGCGCTGTATTTCCTATCTGACTATCGAACTGGAAGGCGCTATTCCGGAAGAGTTTCGTCCGCTGATCGGCAACCGCATATACGGCTGCGATGACTGCCAGCTGATTTGCCCGTGGAACCGCTTCGCGCAGCTCACCGATGAAGAGGATTTCATCCCGCGCAAGGCGCTACACGCCCCGGCGCTTATTGAGCTGTTCGCCTGGAGCGAACCCTGGTTTTTAAAAGTGACGGAAGGTTCGGCCATTCGCCGTATTGGTCATCTGCGCTGGCTGCGTAATATCGCCGTCGCGTTGGGCAACGCGCCCTGGGATGAAGCGAACCTGAAGGCGCTGGAAAGCCGCAGGGGTGAGCACCCGCTTCTCGACGAACATATCGAGTGGGCGATGGCGCAGCAAATTGAAAAGAGAAATGCCAATGTGGTTGAGGTGCAGTTACCCAAAAAGCTGCGTCTGGTCAGGGTGGTTGAAAAAGGGCTACCGCGCGACGCCTGATTCATTCACAGGGTGTGAATAAAAATAAAAACACATTGCGTTTCAAGGGGCAGACGTTCGTCAAGTGATCGGATTAACACTTTGAAATGAAATTTAACTGTTACATTTCAATTAGATATAAGAATACTATTTACATGGTGAAGTAATTTTCTGAGAGAGGACGAAAGGTTAAGCTGTGGATAACTCTGTTCACAGTATTTTCAGGGCCGCGCGAAAATCATCACCGGCGCGTGCTTGCGCTGTGGATAAACTGGGTATGAGAAGAAATTTGGAGCGGGAAACGAGACTCGAACTCGCGACCCCGACCTTGGCAAGGTCGTGC